>JAFAZZ010000203.1 GCA_019239375.1 Solirubrobacterales bacterium
GCCCTTCTGTGCGGCGGTGGCGATCTGCTGCACGCTCGGGACGATGCTGTTGGCCGCCTTCAGGACCCCGCGGAGCAGGTACACGACCACCGGCAGCACGACCAGCAGGAGGATCGCGTCACCGATCCATTCGAGGATCATCGCGGCCTCCTCTCGGCGACCACGCGTGCCTTGGCGGCGATGCCCGGTAAGGCGCTGAGGATCGTCTCGAATTGGGCGTTGATGGCCCTGACCGCGGGCTCGAGCGGCTTGAGGTGCTCCTGTTCGACCGTGGTGAGGGCAGCGGCGAGTGTCGTGAGGCTTTGCGATGTCGCCTCGAGGTCCTGGCGGATCTTGATCAGGGCGGCGGCGAGCACGGCGATCACGATCAGGGCGAGCACCACGGTGAGGATGATCAGCGTGGTCATCGGCCACCGTTCCCGCTGCTGTAGCCGTCGGTGAGCGCGTTCATGTAGCCGTCTTGCACCACGGCCTCCTCGACGATTAGACCGAGCACGGGCGCGGTGGCCTCGAGCTGGGGGATGTTTGCTGCATTTGCTGCGACCTTGCCGGCGACATCGAGCAAGCCCGCGACCGAGTGCCCGATGTCAGCAACCGCGCGGACCAGGACGACCAGGAGCCCCGCCACGGCGAGCGCGGCGACAAGGCCAATGATCAGCGCTACGGCCCACGCGCCATGGTTTGACAGTGCGGCGATTTCCAAGGTCATTTCCCCACCGCCACCTTTCGCAGCGCACGCGCCGAATGCAGGATCCTCACCCCGGAGTCGTTAATGCGGGGGATCGCGTTCAGCTCGGTTGTCTGCGCACGCACCTTCTCGACACCCTCCACGGCCGTGCGCGCCTGTTTGGCGATCCTCGTCGCCAGGAGCACGATCGTGATCACGACCGCCGCGGCGACCAGCACCACGACGACGCCCAGCACCAGCCCGATTGCCCAACCGGTGGAGGCACCGATCACCGTAGGCAACTCACACCTCCTGTGTTGTTCTCTCCTCGTCTTCTCCCTGGATTGACGCCAGGGGCCTTCCTGACCTTCCTCGCGCGTAACTTTGCCGCGCAATCGATTGCACGTCAACTTAAGAACGGGATTCCTACATCATTGCCCATTCTCGTGCCCGGCCACGAGTGCCCGGTAGTCCTCGAGCGTGTCGACGTCGACTGGAATCTGGCCCGGGACCGGCACGTCCACGACCTGGTTGGCGTGGCGGTCGAGCAGCTTCCAGACGCCCTTGTCGCCGTGTAGTGTGGCCAGCTCGCCGAACGCGCTGCGGGCGAAGGCCAGCGGGTGGCCACGGCCGTCCTCGTACGCGCACGCCGAGAATTTTGCGTTGCCGCGGTCGGTCAGGAGTCGCGCGACCGTCTCCCGGGTGACGCCGGGCTGGTCGCTCAACATGAGCACGAGCACGTCGGCTTGCCGGTCGACCGCGTTCAGTGCGGCGGCGATCGAGGAGGAGCAGCCATCGCCGAAACTCTGGTTCTCGACCACCGTCACTCCGGTCAGGTCGACACGCGCGCGGATCTCGTCCGCGCTGCCGCCGATGGCGCACAGCAGCTGGTCGAACTCGCAGGCGCGCGCGGTGGCGAGGACGTGTCCGAGCAGCGTCGTGCCCCGGTAGGGGAGGAGCTGCTTCGGCGAGCCGAGGCGGGTCGAGCCGCCGGCGGCGAGGACCAGGCCGGAGGCGAAGGGCATGAGCTGATTATGGGGGGCGGGTGGTCGTGCGCGCGGGGCGGTGGCGGGTTGTCGGGCGGGCGGGGTGGTCGTGCGCGCGGGCGGTGGCGGGGGGTGGTCGTGCGCGGGCGGTAGCGGATCGAGCGGTTGCTGGCCGATGTTGCCTGCGCCGGGAGTGTTCGGACCCGGACGATTTGCCGGCTGGCCACAGTGAGACTCAGACGCCAGCGCAACATACCCTCAGTCGGTCGGGGGTCGTGCAGCAGGATCTCGATCAAGGCCGGTATCAGCCCGGAGTCGCCGGCGAGCGCGATGAACCCAACCGGAGCGAAGAAGCCGACGTCGTCGTGTGCTTGACGCGCCACCGCACGCCTCGCCACCGGGACGTTGGCGCGTCATGCACACCTGAGGATCCTGGTACGCTACCGTGCCCCACGGCCGCCCGCGTTGGCGTGTCATGCACACGAGTCGCAACTGATCGTCCGGGCGCGCGCGGGGGCGTGCGCGGAGCCTGCAGTATCGGCGGCGCGCGGGTGGCGGCGGCGCGCGAGAGGCGGCGGCTGGCGCCCGGCGTTAGATGCGCCGGCGTCCCACCTGGTGCAGGGCGGGCAGCGGCCAGCCGGCGTCACACCCGGTGCACGGCCGCCAGCAGACCCGCGTAGGAGCGCACGAGCGCGGCGCGCTCCTGCGGGATCAGCGGGCTGGCCAGGGCACATCCCTCCCGTACCCACTGATCCGAGTAGCGCATCGCGAGCATGCGCTGCTCGGCGGCCACCTTCACGTCGAGCTCGGAGACGCCGTAGACGTACGAGTAGAGGGCGCTCAGGGCGGCGAGGAGCGACCCCTCGTCCTCGTCGGCCTCCCGGCGCTGGTGCTCGCGGTGCACCCGCCACCACTCAACCTCAAGCTCGGACGCACGCCCGGGATCCAGCGGCTCACCGTGGTGACGGGCGACGAGGCGGTAGAAGCGCTCCATGGACCGCCGAGCCCCAGCAGGATCGTTGTTCGGGTAGGGCGCCCACAGCTGATTGGCGCGCAGGACCAGCCAGGCGCCGTAGAGCGTCGACGGCCAGGGCAGACCGAAGGTGTGGCGCGTCACTGCTACCGCGGAGCGAAGGAAGGACACCCACTCGTGCCGGTAATACGCGACCCAGGCGGCGGCCTCGAGCGCGCCGACCCGACGGGGATCGAACGAGCGGTGGGGCTTGACCGCCGACGTCGAGCGGCGCCGCCGGCGCCTGCGAGTCGTCCCGCGCATCGTGCGGGTGACCGTAACCGATCGGCCCGATCATCAGCGCCGGGAAGCCGAAACGCATCACGGCCGGGAACGCGACCGGGCTCTACAGCGCGATCGCGGTCTTGGACCCGAACGATCCGAACAGGGAGCAGGGGACCAACGAGAGCATGGCGACGGCGAGTTCGTCGATCTGCAGACCGGGATCGCGCTGGCCCCTACCGCGCAGGAAGAGACGGACTGGACGTTCGTGGGCGACGGCAGGAGCGCCCGCAACGGGCCCGGGCTCGTGGGCGGCCACGGCTCCCGAACCGCGGGTACGACGCCGAGTCGTTCAAGCGCGTCACGCGGGCGGCCGAGCTGCTCCACACCGTCGATGCTCGCGTAACCGGAGGCCTCTGGCGGGCACCGAGGGTGGCGCCCTGGGCTGAATCCGAGGTCCGGTGAAGAGTCCGGGGCGCTGTGGAGGGGTCCGGGGGCGCGCTCGGCGGGCGCCCCCGGTCGGCCGCGCGAATTGCTGCGCATCGCTTAGCATCGCTGGTCGAGGTGCGTCCGGCTCCCTGACGCGGCGTGTCGGGATCGCATAATCTGCTCGCATGCGCAGCGGAAAGGGGATGCTGCTCGCTTTCGCGATCGTGGTGCTGGCGTTCGCGGCGCTGAGCAGCGCCTCGGGAGCGAGACACGTGGCCCACGTGGCAACGCAGTGCTCCTCGAGCGACACGGCACCGCGCAACCCCAACAACCCGCTCGACACGCCCGGGTTCACCGGCACCAACCCGCTGGCCGGCGCGCACCTGTTCGTGGAGAGTCCGTGGCTGTATGGCGGCGACGCGGCGGACGCGATCGCCAAGGAGGTCGGCCTGGGAGGGCTGAGCAACGCGACGAGCGGAACGCCAATCCCATGGGCCCGGTTCGAGGAGCGGGTCAACCGGATGCACCTATCGAGGGCGAAGTCATTCGTGGTGCACGAGCTCGAGAAGATCGGCGACTTCCCGCAGGCCCACCAGTTCAGCCTGTACACGGCCGGCGGCTCCGGGGCGCAGATCTTCATCCAGGTGCAGAACTACCTGTGCCGAATGCAGCAGACCGATCCGTCGGCGGCCGCGGTCATCACCACCTACTTCGTCAAGCATGGCTCGGGGTGCGACGGGGGCGACCAACCCAACTTCCAGGCCGACGTCGACAATCTCAAAGCGGCGGTTGGGAACTTCCCGGCGCTGATCTTCGTGGAGGAGGACGGGATCGACACGATCTGCTGGCGCAACCCCGCGGCCGTCAGTGGCCGTGCCGCGCTGCTCAAATACGAGATCGATCAGCTGTCCCAGCTGCCCCATGCCCTGGTGTACGTGGAGGGCGGGAGCACGGATGCCAACTCACCGGACGAGGTGGCCCAGGTCCTCAACGCGAGTGACGCGAACAAGATCCGCGGCTTCTTCCTCGGCGATACCCACTTCAACTGGGCCTACAAGGAGATCAAGTTCGGCAACAAAGTCTCGAGGCTGACCCACGGGCTGCACTTCGTGGTCGACACCCGCGCCGACGGCAATGGCCCGTTGCTCAATCCGCACCCGGTCACGCAGGGGGTCGAGCAGCTGTGCAACCCGCCAGGTCGCGGCCTGGGTCCCAAGCCGGGCGCGAGCGACGGGATGTCCTACGGGATGTACTCCCCCCACCTCGACGGGTTTGTCTGGGTGACCTCGCCGGGTGAGAGCGCAGCGCCGACCTGCCCAGGGCGCTCGACCCGCTACGCGGCGTCCGGGATCTTCGACGAGGGGATCGCGATCGGCTACGCCTCGCGGGCGAATGACCGGATCGGTCCCTCGCCCCGGTTCAAGAGCCGCCCCTGGTGACACTGCGCCGAGGCGCCGGCCGCTTGGCCGGCGCCCTGGCGGGCCAGCTCAGCGCTGCTCCACGACCATCAGCGAATGGCCGCTGGGATCGCGGAACCAGAACATCGGGGGGACAGGGTCGCCCATCCGCGCGACCTCGGCGTCCACGTCGATGCCGAGCGATCGCAGTTGGGCGTGGGTTGCGTCCACATCATCGCTGGTGAGGGTGATGCCGGTCTCGACCGGGGTCACCTCGCTCCCGGGCCGCGGCGGCGCGAGCGCGATGCCGGCGGTGCCGCTCGGCGGATAGACCTCGACCCAGCGGTAGTCGCCGCCGAACGGGATGTCGGTGCGCTTCTCGAAGCCGAGCGACTCGTAGAAGGCGATGGCCTGGTCCTGGTCCGGGGTCGGGATGCAGACCAGGCTGATCGAGCCGATGCGGGTTGCTGTGGTGCTCACTGCGGGCCTCCTTGAAGGATCGTTGCACAGCCTAAGACCGTCCCCGCGCCGCTAACTCATCGGACGTACGGACCTGCTCCGCGGTAGTCTGGTAGGTTCATACCGAACAAGGCGGTGCAGATGCGGCGCTGGAGCATGCGCCGCGGGGCCAAGCGGAATGCAATCAACGGAGGTGACGGATGATCACATCGTGGCGTGCGGTCTTGGTGGCGGGAGGTCTGATGTCGGTCGTGGCGCCAGCGCCGGCGCTGGCCTCGAGACATAGCGGCCATCGGACCCATAAGTCCAGCCACGCGCTCTTCGTGTCGGCGGCGCGGGGCAGCGACGCGAACGCGTGCAGCGCGCCAGCGCCCTGCAAGACGATCGGACGTGCGGTGGGCCTGGCCCACGCGGGCGACGAGGTCGTCGTCCAGCGCGGCTCGTATCCCGAGTCTGTCACCATCAACAAGCGCGTACGCCTCAGCGGTCAAGACGCGACGATCAACGCGACGGGTAAGGTCAACGGCCTCGTGATCAGCGGCCCAGGCGCCGCCGGCACCGAGGTCGACGGACTGCGGGTGGAGAACGGAATTGGCGAGGGCATCCTCGTCGTGTCTACCTCGCGCATCGTGCTCGAGCGGAATGCCGTCGAAAACAACGACCAGGGCCACGACACCCCGGTCACCCAGGAGTGCACGACGCAGGGCGACGTACCCGGCGACTGCGGCGAGGCCCTGCACCTGATGGGCGTAGCCGATTCCCGCGTGGTCGGCAACCTGATCGACCACAACATCGGCGGCATCCTGATCACCGACGAGACCGGGCCGAGTCGCGGCAACCTGATCGCGCACAACGTCTCCCGCGACAACGGCGAGGACTGCGGGATCACGCTGCCGTCGCACAATCCTGACGCCGTGGCGCATCCGAGTCAGGCTGGCGTACACGACAACTGGGTCATCGGCAACGTGTCCGTGCGCAACGGCGGCGCCGGCGTGGGGATGTTCGCGCCAGCGCCGGGAACGGCGTCCTACGACAACCATGTGATCGGCAACATCACCCGCGACAACGTTGAGGCGGGCATCGCCATCCACGCCCACGCGCCAGGTCAGAACGTGTCGGGGAACGTGATCGTGGGCAACCGAGTCTCCGGCAACGGGATCGATCCCGATTCGGGCAGCGGCCATCCAACCGGAATCGCGCTGTTCAGTGCGGCCTCGCCCGCGACCGTCACGGTGGCGCACAATCAGATCCGCGACGAGTACTTCGGGATCTTCATCGCCGGTCCGATCGCGGCGTCCGGTCTATCGAGCAACCAAATCAGCCGCGTGACGGTGGCAATCGGACACCCGTAGCACCAGGCCGGACGGTTTGACGGGGACCGCTTCGCGCCGTCGGTCGGATGTAGCGCGGCAGGCCCGTCGGGCACGCCCGGATGCCAGCGGGCCGCCGCCGCGATCACCGGTTCCCCGTCCAGTCAGGGACCGCCGCCCGCCGGGCATGGACGCCCGGCGGAACGGCCCCAAGGATGCCGCCGAAGGCGGCCCCAAGTCCAACTAATGCGCCCCGCGGGCCTGCTTGGGCAGCCAGAACACCGCGGCGCACGCTGCGGCCAGGAAGGCCACGGCGACCAGCAGGGCGTGATCGGAGGCGCCGACGAAGGCGACCGGGCCGTGGCTGCTGCCCAGCCTGTCGAACAGCACGGTGCCCACCGCGGCGATCCCGATGGACATCGCCAGCTGCTGGATTGACTCGAGTAGCCCCGAGGCGGAGCCCATCTCGTGCGGCGCGACGCCGGCCAGAATCACGTCGAACATCGGCACGAACACCATGCCCATGCCGAACCCGGTGATGGCAAGCGGGGCGGCCAGGTCCCATGCGGTCAAGCCGCCGCCGGCCGAGCGCATCACCACGTCGACCACGATCAAGCCGCCGGCCATGACCACGATCCCGGTGTGCATCGTGGTTCGGCCGATCTTGGCCAGGAGCGCTGAGGAGGTGATCGAGCCGCCGATGGCCGCGACCGGGATTGCCACCGTGGCGACTGCGCAGGCCAGCGGGGTGAGCCCGAGGCCGGTCTGGAACATCACGTTCAGCGCGATCATCATCCCGCCCATCGCCCCGATGAAGCCGAGGACGACGGCGAGGCCGGCGACGTAGGCGCGCCGGCGCAGGATCGACGGCTCAACTAGTGGCGTCTGTCCTTGACGGGCGCGCCGGCGCTGGAGCAGCCCGAAGGCGGTTAGCGTGACCACGCCGGCGCCGAGGAGGACGAACGACCAGGCGGGCCAGCCGTGCTCGCGACCCTGGATCAGCGGGTAGACGAGCGCGAAGCCGCCGATCATGGCCAGCGTGATGCTCGACGCGTCGAGGCGCAGGCCGGGAGTGGCCGGCGCGTTGCGGGGCAGGTACCGGCATCCGGCGGCGAGCGCGACCAGACCGAGCGGCAGGTTGACCAGGAAGATCGCGCGCCAGCCGGTTCCCAGCAGGTTGAGGTTGACCAGGCCGCCGCCAACGAGAGGCCCGGCGACCGCGGCCAGCCCCATGATCGGCCCGAACACGCCGAAGGCCTTCTGCTGACCCTCGTCGCCGAACAGCTCGCGAATCAGGCCAAAGCCCTGGGGGACCATGACCGCAGCGGTCGCGCCTTGGAGCGCGCGCGCCGCGATCAGCGCGTCAGGCGAGGGAGCGAGCGAGCACAGCGCCGACGCCGCGATGAACCCGGCGATGCCGACCAGCAGCACCCGGCGGCGCCCGAGCAGATCGCCAAGCCGGCTGCCCAGCATCAGCGTCACCGCCATGGCCAACGTGTAGGCGGCGGAGATCCACTCGAGTGAGGCATAGGTGCCGCCCAGATCGCGGCGGATCGCCGGCGCAGCGGTCTGCGCGATGGTCGAGTCGAGCAGGTCCATGACCGAGGAGGCGATGACGACGAGGAAGCCCAGCCAAGCGATGCGCGGCGCCGGACGTGGTGCGGGGGTAGGGGTGAGGGTGATGGTTGACATGGTTCGAACCCTCTCCTGTAATGCGGTCAGTTTCGGTCCTCGATAAGTGCCGGATAGGGCAATTGAGGACAGCTTTGGTCCGCGATCTGTGACAGGATGCACGGCATCATGGTTCAGACCTCCGCACGATTGCTGGCGTTGTTATCGCTGCTGCAGGTGCGGCGGGAGTGGACGGGGCAGGAGCTCGCCGACCGGCTCGAAGTGGGGCCTCGCACCATCCGCCGCGACGTCGACAAGCTGCGCTCGCTTGGCTATCCGATCGAGGCCGCGTCCGGAGTGGCCGGCGGCTATCGCCTGGGCAATGGCGGCGAGCTGCCACCGCTCCTGCTCGACGACGCCGAGGCGGTGGCGGTGGCCGTCGGGCTGCGCACCGCCGCCACGGGTGGTATCGCCGGAATCGAAGAGACGTCGGTCCGAGCGCTCACCAAGCTCGAGCAGGTGTTGCCCGGCCGGCTGCGGCGCCGGGTCAGCGCGCTCAGCCTCGCGACCTCAGCGTTTGGCGTCGAGGGCCCGCGGATCGACAGCGAGGTGCTGGCCACATTGGCCGGCGCCTGCCGCGACCAGACGCGGCTGCGCTTCTCGTACATCGCGCGCGACGAGCGGGCAACCCAGCGCAGGGTCGAGCCAGCTGCCGTGGTGTATAGCGGTCACCGGTGGTATCTGGTCGCCTTCGACCTCGATCGCGACGATTGGCGCACCTTTCGGCTCGACCGGATCCGGGGGCGGGTTCGGGCGGGGGAGCGCGGGCGCCGGCGCGTCGTCCCGGGTGGCGATCCCGCCGCGTTCGTGCGCGAGCGCCTGCGCGGCGTATGGGAGGCTGAGGCCGACGTGCCGCCGGGGCGGATCCGCCTCGGCGCGCCGGCGAGCCGCGTCCGCGGCCGGGTCCCTGATCGCTACGCCACCGTCGAGCCGGACGGAGAGGCGGCGTGCATCGTCACGAGCCGCGGCGCTTGGACCCGCGGGTTCCTGGTCTGGATGGCCACCCTCGACGAGGCGATGGAGGTGCTCGGGCCGCCCGAGCTGGTCGAGGTGGCGCGGGCGGTGGCGGCGCGGCTGGCGCCGGCGGGCGCCTGATCTGGGGGGCCGCGTTTGGCGGTGGCGGTGGCTGCTTTGGGTGGCCGTGTCCGGTGGGGG
>JAFAZZ010000271.1 GCA_019239375.1 Solirubrobacterales bacterium
CTCTATGTCGGCGGCAAGGTCGCCTCGTTGGGGATCGACTGCGTACCGGGCGAATGGACCGAGGCGGATACGGAGTTCGTCGCCCGCAAGTTTTCGATCTACGGACTGGGTTCGCCGCCCGAGCTGCAAAAGTTCGTGTGCGGCAAGAAGCTCTACAACTACGACTCGCTCGAGCCGTCCGAGCGGAAGCTGGTTCTGTGAGGGGGAGCCATGGCCGCCACCGATGAGAACGCCCCCATGGCCCGCAACCGGCTCGGCCGCAGCCGGATCTTCACCCCAGAGGTGATCGACGACATCCACGTCAAGTCTGAGCTCGGGCGCTACCGGATGCGCGGGTTCTCGATGTTCAAGCCGATCCCGCACTGGGACGAGCTGATGTTCCTGCCGGGGACGCTGACGCGGTTCGTGATCGAGGGCTACCGCGAGAAGTGCGTGACCAAGACGGTGCTCGGCGCGCGCTTCGCCAAGAAGCCGATCGAGCTCGACATCCCGATCTACATCACCGGCATGAGCTTCGGTGCGCTCTCGCTCGAGGCCAAGATGGCGCTGGCCAAGGGCGCCTCGATGGCCGGCACGGCCACCTGCTCGGGCGAGGGCGGAATGATCCCACCCGAGCGCGAGAACTCGACCAAGTGGTACTACCAGGTGATTCAGAGCCGCTACGGCTTCAATCCCCACCACCTGATGCTGGCCGACGCGGTCGAGTTCTTCATCGGTCAGGGCTGCAAGGTCGGGCTGGGCGGCCATCTGATGGGCCAGAAGGTCACCGAACAGGTGGCCGAGATGCGTTCACTGCCGGTCGGGATCGACCAGCGGTCGCCCGCCCGGCATCCGGATTGGCTCGGCCCCGACGATCTCTCTCTGAAGATCCAGGAGATCCGCGAGGCCACCAACTACGAGATCCCCGTCCAATTGAAGCTGGGCGCCGCGCGCGTGTACGACGACGTGCGGATGGCCGCCAAGTGCGGTCCCGACATCATCTATCTCGATGGCGCCGAGGGCTCAACCGGAGCCGGGCCGCACATCGCCACCGAGGAGACTGGGATTCCGCTCATGGCGGCGATCCCCGAGGCGCGGCGCGCGCTCGAGGATGTCGGGATGGCCGACGAGATCGACCTGGTGGTGGCGGGCGGGATCCGCAACGGCGCGGACGTGGCCAAGGCGCTGGCGCTCGGGGCGACCGCGATCGCCATCGGCCACTCGGCGCTGATGGCCCTGAACTGCAACAAGGAGATCCCCGGCGTCACCGACTACGAAGGGACGGTGGGCGTGCCGGCGGGCCAGTGCTACCACTGCCACACCGGCCGCTGTCCTGTGGGGATCACCACCCAGGACCCCGAGCTGCGCAAGCGGTTGGTCGTCGGCGAGGCCGCCCAGCGGGTCTACAACTTCCTGCACACGATGACACTCGAGTGCCAGATGCTGGCGCGGGCGTGCGGGAAGACCGACGTGCACAGCCTCGAGCCCGAGGACCTGTGCGCGCTGACCGTCGAGGCCTCGGCGATGGCACGCGTGCCGCTGGCCGGCACCGATTACATCCCGGGCGTATCCGAGGAGCGGACGCTGGCGCGGATCGAGCAGTTGCTCGAGCGCCACATCGAGAACCCGATCGACTTTCTCGAGCCGGAGAAGGTGGGAGCGTTGGGTGGCGGGGTCACGCCGGGTTTGGGTGGCGGGGTGACGCCGGGTTTGGGTGGCGGGGTGACCCCGGGCGGCGGCGAAAACGGAGGTGACGTCGGATGACCGATATCGAGCGCACGATCACGATCGACGCCGAGTACCTCTCGGGCCATCGCTTCCCCTACCAGGAGGACATTTCGCTCCTCGCCGATGTCGACCTGCTCGCGGCGACCCCCGGCAAGGACATCAACTGGCTCGAGGACGTCGAGCTGCTCGAGGAGGACGGCGTGCCGGCCGTGTTTGACCGCTACTCGAACTCGTTTCTGAAGATCTACTTCCCGATCCCAGCCGGCCGCGAGAACGAGATCGCCCGCAAGGTGCTGATCAAGCATCTGCAGTCGGGCAACTCGTACGGGATCGCCCTCAAGGAGCGCCACTGCAAGTTCCCCCAGCCCGAGCTCGGGCCATGGGTGGAGGGGTCGCGGACGGTAGGGACCGATTGGACGCCGCCGGTGCTCGAGGGATGGGAGCCTCCCCAGCACTGAGTCCATCGATGAGTCGCGAGGCGGATCTGCCGCGTTCGATTCGCCGTGGCCCGCTGATCACGATCGGCTGCGAATGCGGCGAACAACGGCGTCTGCACTATGGCGAACGGTGGACGTGCGAGAAGTGCGGGCGCACCTGGAACACCCGGCGGATCCCGCTCGAGGAATATGCCGCGCTCCGCCGGACGCAGCTGCGCTACCGGCGAGTACCGCTCCTGATCGCCGCGCTGTCGCTGGCCTGCGTGGTCGTGTTCATCGTGCTGGGGCGGGCATTCGCGGGGCTGATCGTCGTCGCCTTTGCGCTCACCGCGTGGAGCATGTTCGTGCACCCGTTTTACAAGCGGCGCTACCGCGAGCAGCTAGCCAAGATCCCCACCTGGAAGATCGAACCTGAGTGAGGGCGATCGTCGTCGGCGCGGGGTTGGCCGGCCTGGCCGCGGCCGGGGAGCTGCAGCGGGCCGGCGCGGAGGTCGAGGTGTTCGAGGCCCGAGACCGGGTGGGCGGGCGCGTCTGGTCTGTCCCGTTCGCCGGCGCAGTGGCCGAGCGAGGCGCCGAATTCATCTTTCCCGAGCACGAAGAGATGATCGCCGCCGCCGAGCGACTCGGATTGCGACTGGTGCCCAAGGGAATGCTCTACGGCGACCGCGAGCCGAGGGGCGGCGAGCCGGTGGCGCGGGCCGAGGTCGTGGCCGCGGTGGAGAGAATCCGCGCTCAGGCGCCGGGCGGGGAGACGGTCGCCGAGGCGCTCGCGCAATACGGCCTCGAGCCGCGGGTCCTCGAGGCGATCCAGGCCCGTCTCGAGGTGAGCTGCGCCTACACGGCGGCGGACCTCGACGCGGAGGCCCTGGTCGAAGGCGCCGGCGCATTCGGTCCCTTTGACACCTACGGCGTGGCGGGTGGAAACGGCCGGCTGGCGCAGGAGATGGCCGGGCGGCTCGACGACCCGGTGCGATTGTCCACCCCGGTCACCAAGATCAGCTGGTCGGAGGGGGAGGTGCGAGTCGTTGACCGGGCAGGTCGGGAAAGCGGCGGCGAGGTCGGCATCATCGCGGTCCCGGCGGCGGTCAGCGGGGCGATCGAGTGCGACCCTCCGCTCCCGGCGGCGAAGCGGTCCGCGTGGCAGTCTGTTCGTTATGGCCAGGCGGCGAAGCTGTTCGTGGCGCTCCGCGAACCGGCACCGCCCAGCGCGACGTTGTCGGTGCCCGAGCGCTTCTGGTGCTATACGCAGCTGGACCCGGACGGCGAGCCGCTGTCGTTCGTCACCGCGTTCGCGGGGACGCTCCAGGCGCTCGAGTAGCTCGGGGTGGCGTTCGGCCCGAAGCGGTGGGTGAACGCGCTGGCCCGGTTGCGCCCTGACCTCGAGCTAGAGCCGGACAGCGCGATCGTCTCCCGGTGGGACGACGACCCGTGGGCCTGGGGCGCGTACTCGGCCAACTCGCGGGCCTCGCCGCTGGACTCCGAGGAGCTGCGGCGGCCCGTGGGGCCGCTGAGCTTCGCCGGCGAGCATACCGCCGGCGCCTGGCACGGCCTGATGGAGGGCGCGCTCCGCAGCGGGCGCCGCGCCGCGCAAGAGCTGCTGCAGAGCGCCGGGCGATGAAGTCCGGCGCCGGCCGGCGTCTAATCTGGCGATGACCGTGTCCTACGCCCAGACCAGCAAGGCCGTCGAGCTCGAAGTGGGCGGTCGGACCGTGCGGATCACGAGCCCGGATCGGATCTACTTCCCCGCCCGCGGCGAGACCAAGCTCGACCTGGCCAGGTACTACATGAGCGTGGGCGACGGGATCGTCCGCGCGCTGCGTGAGCGCCCGTGCATGCTGCACCGCTTCCCGACCGGCGTCACGGGCGAGAAGGTGCACCAGAAGCGCCTGCCCAAGGGCGCCCCGGACTGGGTTCAGACCGCCCAGATCTACTTCCCCCGCTTCGGCCGTACAGCCGACGAGCTTTGCGTTACCGAGCTGGCCAGCGTGATCTGGGCGGTGCAGATGTCGACCGTCGAGTTCCATCCCTGGAATTCGCGCTGCGCCGACGTGGAGCGGCCCGACGAGTGGAGGATCGACCTTGATCCGATGCCCAAGGCTTCGTTCGATGCCGTTCGTCGGGTGGCGCACGTGGCCCGCGAGGTGCTCGACGAGATTGGCGCGGTGGGCTGGCCCAAGACCTCGGGCGGCAACGGCCTGCACATCT
>JAFAZZ010000410.1 GCA_019239375.1 Solirubrobacterales bacterium
GGCGCTTCGTCGGCAACGGCGCCGGCAGTCGCGGGGTTCCAGTCGAGCTCGAGCGCGGCGTAGACGTCCTCGAGCACCGCGCGCAGTGCGGCGGCACCCTCCACGACGACCACGCTGGAGAACAGCCAGGCGCCGCGGATGATGCGCTGCGCCGCGCCGATCAGCTTGATCTCGCCGCGCGCGTTGACGCTGAACTCACCCGGGCAGTACTCACCCGGCACCTCACCGACCTGCGCGTCAACTCCAAGGCGGCGGAGTGCGGCCGCCTGACGCCGCGCCTCGGCTGAGAACCGCTCGTGAATCCCGCCCATTGAGTCCTCGGAGGGCATGATCTCGTCCAGCACGAGGCACCCCTGGTCGTAGACCGCAGCCCGGCCGCCGGCGCCGCGGATGACCGGCGTGAAGCCGCGCCGGCGGGCGGCCGCGGCGGCGTCTGGGAACCCGGGCAGGAAGGCGTCACGGCGTCCGAAGGCGACCGTCGGCGCCGGGCGGTATGACCGCACCACTGGACGGTGGCGGCCCTCGGCCACGAGGCCGACCAAGGCGTGGGGCAGCGCCACGTCGAGTGCGGGATCCGCCCCGACGCAACCTCGCAGGAGGTCGACCTCAGCCGGCGATCCGCTGCACGGTTGCGGCATCGACCTCGAGCGAGGTGACGTTCTCGGCGATATGCGCGGGCGACGTGGCCCCGAACAGCACGCTGGCCACGCTCGGGTTGGCGAGCGCGAAGGCAATGGCCAGGGCCGCGGCGCTGACCCCTACCTCCTCGGCGACCGCGTGCAGCCGCCGGCCCTGCTCACGGGCGACCGCGTAGCGGGGATCGTCGAGCTGCCCGGTGGCGCGGCCCGTGGCCGCGCCGGCGTCGTACTTGCCGGTGAGCACGCCGCCGGCCATCACGTACGACGCGACCACGCCGGCGCCGGATGACTCAAGGGCCGTGGTCATCTCGGCGCTCTCCACCCAGTCGCGCTGGATCAGGCTGTAGGGAAGCTGGGCGGCGCACGGCGGCGGGACGCCCTGTTCCTCGGCCGCGCGCGTCGCCTCGAGGAACGCGCGCGCCGGCCAGTTGACGATTCCCCATGCCCGCGCCTTGCCCGAGCTGATCAGCTCGCCGACCGCGCCGACCATCTCTGCAAGCCCCAGGCGCTCCGGCGGCGGGTTGGCATAGATCAGGTCGATGTAGTCAAAGCCCATCCGAGCGAGCGATGCTTCGAGCTCGGCCGCCGCGCTCTGCCTGGGCCAGAACTCCCACCACAGCTTGTTGGACACCACGGTGTCGGCGCGGTCGCAGCCCGCGGCACGGAACAGTTCCCCGAACCGCACCTCCGAGTAGCCGGTGGGGATCGGAGCCGTGCCGGTCTCATCGTCGTAGCGAGCGTCGTCCAGGAAGTTGAGGCGGTGCTCGCGCGCCGCGCGCATCACCGCGAGCCCATCCGCGCGGGTGATGCGCTCGAACGTCCGCCACGAGCCTAGAGCCAACCGTGAGACCTCAAGCTCCGACCCCCCGAGCGTTTTCCGGGTCATCGCGGGTTCAGGGGGCAAGTCGCGCGAGCGTCCATCCGCGGCCGGGGTTCGGGGTGTACACCAGCCGATCGTGTCTGCGGCTTTCGCGGTGCTGCCAGAACTCGAAGCGTTCGGGCGTCAACCGGTAGCCACCCCAGTGGTCGCCCACGGGAACGTTGGTCGGATAGCGACCGGCGAGCTCAGCCGTCCGCTCCTCGAGCCAGTCGCGGCTGGGGATGGGGCGGCTCTGGGGCGAGGCAAGCGCGCTCAACTGGCTGCCGCGGGGGCGGCTGCGCGCGTAGGCGGCCGACTCCTCCGGCGACACGCGCTGCACCGGCCCCTCGACCCTCACCACCCGGCCCAGCACCTCCCAGTGGAACATCAACGCGGCCCGGGGGTTCGCGGCCAGCTCGGCCCCCTTGCGGCTCTCGTAGTTCGAGTAGAACACGAACCCGTCCCGGCCGGTCTGCTTGACCAGCACCATCCGCACCGACGGCGTGCCGTCACGGGTGGCGGTGGCGAGCGCTGCGGCCTCGGGCTGAAACGCGCCGGCCGCGCGGGCCTCCTCGAACCAGTGCTCGAACTGCCGCACCGGATCGGGATCGACGTCCTCCTCGCGGAGCGGGGCATCGACCCCGGTCACGGCACCCAGGCGTCCGCCGAGAGACCCATCGCGCGGGCCTCGTCAACCGAGACGATCTCCCGCCCCATCGGCAGCAGCGATATCGGGATCAGCTTGAAGTTGGCCAGGCCGAGGGGGATCCCGATGATCGTCAGGCACGCGGCGATCCCGGTGAGAAGATGTCCGAGGGCCAGCCACCACCCGCACAGGATCAGCCACAGCACGTTTCCGATGCCGGAGCCGACGCCGGCGCCAGGACGCCGGACCACGGTCCGACCGAACGGCCAGAGCGCGAACACGCCGATGCGCAGCGCCGCCACGCCGAACGGGATCGTGATGATCAAGACGAAGCAGATCAGCGCGGCGAATGTGTAGAGGATGGCCAGCCAGACGCCGGCGAAGACGAACCAGATGATGTTCAGCAGCAGTCGCATGGCGAGCCCAGCCTAGCGCCGAGGTTCGGTCACGACCAGCCCTCGGCGCCGTCCCGGGCGCGAACGTGACGCCGCCCGATGGCCCGCCTTCCGGACCAAGCGGGCGGCGAACCAACGCCGCCCGTCAGCCACTCATGCGGCCAGCGCGCGATCGGCCGCGTCGCCGCCGAGGTAGGTGTAGGGGTGGTTGAACGCGTACAGCGCGTCCGCGCCCGGGACGTCCAGCTGGAACGCCTGTCCGGAGCGCTCGTCAACGACCGCGATGCATACACGGTTCGTCCGCGCGTTCCAAAACAGGGTCACGTCGATGCCGTCACTAACGCGGTGGTCCAGTTCGCGAATTGCCAGCTCGGGGGCCGTCCACATGTTGCTGCCTCCTGTGATCGAGTCGCTGTCTACTTAGACCGCGGGCGAGCGCGAGAGTCATCGCTCCCTCGGCGGCTAGGCTTGGCTCGGTTATGGCGCACGAGCCACCCAAGGTCGTCCATCTCGACGAGCTGGAGTCGGTTTCCGGACCCGGGAGCCTCACCTGGCGTCCGGTCCGGTTAACGCTAGGCATCCGGGCCTTCGGCGCTAACGCCTACACGGCAGCCCAGGCGGGCCAGGACGTGGTCGAGCCCCATACCGAGGATCCCCAGCTCGCCCACCAGGAGCTGTACTTCGTCGCCGCGGGACGGGCGCGATTCACGATCGACGGCGAGTCACATGACGCGCCGGCCGGGACGTACGTCTTCATCCCCGATCCGGCGTCGCACCGCCGCGCGGTGGCCGTCGACCCGGGCACCACCGTGCTCAGCTTCGGGGGACCGGCGACCTTCCAGCCGTCAGCTTGGGAGTGGGCCTTCCGGGCCGCTCCCCTGATCCGGAGCGATCCCCCGCGAGCCCGGCGGATCCTGCACGAGGGTCTCGAGGTCCACCCGGAATCCGCGTCGCTGCACTACAACCTGGCTTGCCTGGAGGCAGTGCAGGGAAATCGCGAGGCGGCCCTCCAGGCGCTCCGCCGCGCGCTCGCGCTGAGGCCCGAGGTCGCTGAATGGGCGCGCGACGACGAAGACCTCGAGCGCCTGCGGGACGATCCCGAGTTCCGGGCGCTCGCGGCGCTACCTTAGCGTCGTCGATGCGAATCGCCACCTGGAACGTCAACTCGCTCAAGCAGCGCCTGCCGCGGCTGCTGCCCTGGCTCGATCAGCGCCGGCCGGACGTGGTCTGCCTCCAGGAGACCAAGGTGGCCGACGATGCCTTTGCCGAATTGCTCGGGGACGCGCTGTCAGAGCGCGGATACGAGGTGGCCGCGCACGGCGAGGCGACGTGGAACGGTGTGGCGATTCTCTCGCGGGTGGGCCTTGATGAGGTGGGCCGCGGGCTCGACGGCGCCCCGGGATTCCCCAACCCGGAGGCGCGGGCGGTGGCAGCCACGTGCTCAGGAGTCCGCGTCGTCTCGGTGTACGTCCCGAATGGGCGCATGCCCGGATCGGAGCATTACCACTACAAGCTGGCCTGGCTCGCGTCGCTGCGGGACACTGTCGCCGCCGGTCCGAAGACCACGGTGGTGTGCGGGGATATGAACATCGCGCCGGCCGACGAGGACGTGTTCGATCCCGAGGCCTATATCGGCCAGACGCACGTCACCGTCCCGGAGCGGGCCGCACTTGCCGAGCTCCAGGCGCTCGGCCTGCACGACGTCGTGCGGGATCGTTGGCCGAACGAGCGCGTCTTCACCTATTGGGACTATCGCGCCGGGATGTTCCACCAGGACCTCGGGATGCGGATCGACCTGGTG
>JAFAZZ010000564.1 GCA_019239375.1 Solirubrobacterales bacterium
ATGGAGTAGGTCAGCCGCAGCCCCGTCTCCACCATCAGCGGGCTGGTGACGTTGGGCAGGAGCTCGCCGAAGATCACGCGCCGGCGAGGTTCCCCGACCGCCTCGGCGGCCTTGACGAAGTCCCGCTCGACCACCTGCTGGGCGGCGCCGCGAATCACCCGCGCCACGCGCGGAGCGTGCGAGATCCCCACGGTCAGCACGATCAGCCACAGCTTGGGGCCGAGCGCGGATACGAGCAGCAGCGCGAGCACGATCTGCGGGAAGGCCATAAACACGTCGCAGATCCGCATCAGCACCTCGTCGACGATGCCGCCGAGGTAGGCCGCGCTCAGTCCGATCACCAGCCCCAGCCCGACGCCGATGATCGTCGCGGCGAGCGCCAGCCCGAGTATGCTCCGGCCGCCGTAAAGGAAGCGGCTCCAGACGTCGCGCCCGAGACTGTCGGCGCCGAACAGCGCGTGCGACGATGAACCGCTGTTGGGCGCGGCCACGAATTCGGTCGGGGAATGGGGCGCGAACAACGGCCCGAAGATCACGATCATCAGGATCACCACGAAGATCACCAGCCCGACCTTCGCCCGCGACTGCCCGAGGGTGGCGCGCGCCAGGGTCGCGGCTCGTCCGCGCCTGACGGGCTCCGGCGCGGGAGCGAGCGGCTCTACGGTCGCAGTCGTGGCACTCATCGTCCCGCCGTCCTCAGCCGCGGCGTGACCAGGATCGTCGCCAAGTCGGCGAGCAAGTTGACCACGACGTACACCGCCGCGATGATGATCGTCAGCGCCTGCACGACCGGCACGTCGCGGTTGGCAACGGAGTCGACCAACTGGGCGCCGATCCCGGGATAGGAGAAGACGAACTCCACCACGACCACGCCCCCAGCCATGTAGGCGAGCTGCAGCGCCGAGACCTGTATCGCGGGCACGATCGCGTTGGGCACGGCATGGCGCCAGATCACGACGCGGTTGGAGAGACCCTTCAGCCGCGCCATCGTCACGTAGTCGGACTCGAGCACCTCGACCATCGAGGCGCGCATGATCCGGCTGATGTAAGGCGTGACGGCGATCACCAGCGTGGCGGCCGGGAGCACCACCACGTTCGGCTCATCCCAGGCGTGCTCGCCGGGCGGCACGAGTGAGACCGCGGGGAAGACGTGCGCCACGTTGGTCGCCAGCAGCACGACCAACACAATTCCGATGACGAACTCGGGAAGGGCCGCCAGCACGAGAGTAGTCATTGACAGCACGTGGTCGGCCGGCCGGTCGCGCTTGACCGCCATCCACACCCCCAGCACGATCGAGAGCGGCAGCGCGAAGATCGCCGCCACCAGGACCAGGAAGGCGGAGTTCGCGAGCCGCCCGCCGATCAGCGAGCCCACCGACTGCTGGGTGGCCGCGGAGGTCCCGAGGTTGCCGCCGAGCACCCCCCCGAGCCAGTGCAGGTACTGCGAGGGGACCGACTGGTTGAGATGGAGCTGCGCGCGCAGCGCCGCCACCCGCTCGGGCGTGGCGCTGCGCCCCAGGATCGCCTGCGCGGCGTTCCCGGGCAGCGCCTGCGTGGCCGCGAACACGACGATCGACACGAGGAACAGCGTCAGTAACCCGAAGATGATCCGTCTGATCAGGAACTTGCTCATCGCACCCTCCTCCCTTGGCCGGCTAGGCCTTGTACCCCACGTTCTTGAACCAGTAGTTGCCCAGCGGGAACCCCGACTTGGCCGGCACGAAGCCCGTCAGCTTGGTGCTATAGGCATCGACCTGGTCAGAGAAGTAGGGGATGATGTAGCCGCCCCGCTCGTACTCGATCGCCTGAGCCTGGTGCAGGATGTCGTCGCGCTTGGCCTGGTTCAGCTGGGCGCGGGCCTCCTGGATCAGCTTGATGAACGTCGGGTCGGCCCAGTGGGTCTCGTTGAACGGGGAGGTGGGGAGACTCCCCTGAGCGACCTGCGGCAGGTACTGGCGCGTAGCCCAGAAGTCCTGAGCGAAGGTCCATTTGAGATAGTTCGGACCGAAGAAGGTGGTCGTGTCGACCTGCCTGATCGACACCTTGACCCCAGCGGCGCTCGCCTGCTGGGCGAACACCTGGGCGGCGGCCTGGACCCCCTGGAAGATCGGCGCCGTGACCAGCTGGACGGACAGGCCATCGTGCCCGGCTGCCTTGAGCAGCGACTTGGCCTGCTCGAGATCCTGGTGGCGCTGGGGCAGCGAGGAGGCGTATGCGGGGTCATACGGCGAGTACATGTCGTTGGCCTGCCGGCCCTGGCGGAGCAGGACCTGCTCGATCATCTGCGGACGGTTCACGACCAGCCTGAACGCCTGGCGCACGCGCACGTCGTTGAACGGGGCCTGGTCGACGCGCATCGTGAACGGTTGCCACTCGCCAGTCTCCGAGACGAGCACTCTCAGCGCTTTGTTGCCCTGGAGCTCGGCGATGACGCCGGTGGGCAGGTTGTCGATCGCGTCGACCTCGCCGCCGAGGAGCGCGTTGACGCGCGCGGTGTCGTCGGTGAAGTCGATGATCGTCAGCTCGTCCACGTGCGGCTTGGGGTGCTCCCAGTAGTTGGGGAAGCGCTTGAACACGCTCTGCTGACCCGGCGTGAAGCTGTCGAACATGAACGCGCCGGTGCCGACAGGCTTGTTCGGGTCATAGCCGACCGGGACGATCCCGTTGAAGTACTGGCCGATGTCGTCGGGGAAGGTGGCGTTGGGAAACTGAAGCGGGACCCGGATCGTCAGGTTGTCGAGTTTCTTCATCCTCTTCGTGTCGATGTAACCGATCGAAGTCGCGCCCACCTTGGGGTTCTTGGGGTCGATGATCCGGTTGATCGAGAAGATCACGTCGTCGGCGGTGACCGACTTGCCGTTGTGAAACTCGAGGCCTGGCTTGAGCCTCACCGTCCATGTCCTCGCCGAGCCCTTCTCAGGCTCGATCGACTCGGCCAGGAGCATCTGGAGCGGCCCGAAGTCGGCCGGCCGTGTGGCCAGCGACTCGTACAGGTTCCAGTTGCGCATGATGTCCGGATCGGCGGTCGGCAGGTGGGCGTCGATCACGTCCTTCGAGCCGCCGCCGGTGGCTCCCACGCGGATGCTGCCGCCAGCCTTGATCGGCTGGATAGGGGGAGGCAGCAGGACCGCGGGCGAGATCGAGCCGCCGCAGGCGGACAGTAACCCGCCGGCGCCCATCGTCATGCCGCCGACCAGCGCCCCGTGCAGTACCTGCCGTCGCGTCAGCGGCTGCTCGACCCGCTCGCGGAGCGAATCCTCGCTCATCGAATCTCCCCTCCGTTGCGATCCGCGATTCCCGTGAGCCTGGCGATCTCGCCGGCGATCAGTCTCGCTGACAGCCGAAGGTGGTCGCGGACGCGCTCGGGGGCGGTCGACCCTCGCCGCTCGATCGCCTCGAGCAGGATTGTGTGGTCGGCGGCGTACTCGACCGGCGAGTACACCGGCTGATGGTGCAGCAGCATCTGCGCCTCGGCGGCCAGCGTCTCGTGCGCGCGAATCAGCCTGGGGCTGTTGCTCAGGCGGACCATCTCGCGGTGGAAGTCGAGATCGGCGGCGATCAGCTCGGTGCCCGCGGGCTCGTCGGCGGGCGCGGCCTGCGCCGCGGCGGTGACGCGGGCGAGCGCGTCCTCAAGCGGTCCCAGGTCGAGTGCCGTGTCGCGCTCGAGAGCATGGCGGACGGCGCTCGTTTCGATTGCCTCGCGCGCCAGGTACACGTCCTCGACATCCGCCACCGACAGCCGGCGGACGAAAGCGCCCTTGTTCGGCCGATACTCGACCAGCCCCTCCTGCACGAGATGGCGGGTTGCCTCGCGGATCGCGCTCCGCCCGGTGCCGAGAGTGCGCGCCAGCGCCGCCTCCCGCAGCGGTTCATTCGCCCCGATCCGCCCCGCCACGATCGCCGCGCGCAGTTCGGCCAGCACATGGTCGGTGGTCGAACGGCGCTCGACGGCGGTGAGGCCCCAGGTTCGGGTGTCCGCCGGCAACCGCTTCTCTCCTCTCGATTGTCGACAACCTACGTGCAGACAACCGCGGAAGTCAAGGGCGCCGCGTGTTAAGAAAGACCGGGGGCGGGGTCAGGCCGGTTGCGGCTGCGGGGCGGCGACCGCCACACCGGGATGGACCCGGCCGCCGGTCAGCGTGGCGGCCATGATGCCGACCGCCGACAGCCCGACCGCCACCCACAC
>JAFAZZ010000210.1 GCA_019239375.1 Solirubrobacterales bacterium
GCGCTCACCCGTTTCGGGATCGATGCGGTGGATCCCTTCGTAATGAACCTGCACCTCCAGGTTCTGCGACCAGCACCGGTAGCAACGGAGCCAGCTCCGTACCGAGGTTGAGCCCTCCATTGCCTTGATTCTACGATCCCGCTGTGAGTGAGCACCCCGAGGGGCGCAGATGCGGCTTCGATCGACGCCCGTAGGCGCGATCCTGGCGGGCGGAGCCGGCCTGCGGATCGGCGGCGAGAAGGCCACCGTCGAGCTGCACGGCAAACCGCTCATCTGCTACCCACGCGAGGCAGTCGGGGAAGTGCTGAAAAGTGTCTCGATCCTGGCCAAAACCGACACCAAGCTCCCGCCGCTGGCCGGGGTGACCGTGTGGATCGAGCCGGAGCGCCCGCGCCATCCACTGGTCGGGATCACCCACGCGCTCGCGCTCTCGGGCGGACGCCCGGTGCTGGTTTGTGCCGCCGACCTGCCGTTCGTCACGCCCGAGCTGGTCCGCCGGCTCGTCCGGGCGGCTCCACGGCGGGCACCGGCCGTCGTCGCCTGCGCTGCCGGGACGCTGCAGCCGCTGCTCGGCTGTTACCAATCGCGGGCGCTCGACCTGCTCGCCGGCGCGGCCCGGGAAGGGACGGCCCCGCTGCGCGAGACGATCGCCATGATCGATCCGATCGTGATCGAAGCGGATGATCCGGACGAGCTATTCGACGTGGACACACCCGACGATCTCCTCCAGGCGGCCGCGATGCTCGATCGACGGCGAGCGGCCACGCTGCCGCCGTATTGATGCCGCGCCGGCCCGAGGCAGGTTGACTCAGCCGAAGGTAAAGTCGTAAGCGCTCACGCCGGCCGGCAGCTGCACGGTGAACGTGAACTGCTGCGCGAACGGGAACGAGAGTAGCGAGTAGAGCCGTTGGCCCGTAACCGTGACGACGCCGTCCTTGACGTCCGCGCCGGCGTGCGCGCTGGGCAGCGGCCGGCCGTCGAGGAGGATGCGCGCCTGGCGCGGGAGGTTGCCGGCGCTGGTGAGCACGAGATATACCCTGGCCGCCTGGACTCTGCCGGTGATCGACGCGCCGGCGCCTTCTGCGCTGATTGATTCAGACGAGGCGTTCCAGGGACCCTTCAAGGCGAAATGGTTGAGGGCCAGCGGGCCGATCGCGCCGGGATACTCGTTGATGCCCGGCCGCAGCGAGGTCAGGAAGCCGGCTTGGCGCTCGGTGTCGAGGTAGGTCTCCGGCGTGCCCAGCCCGGCGGAGGGCATGATCGCGGTGGCGCTCATCGGCGGCGGGAGCGCACTCGCCCCCGCGGCGGCCAGCAGGGCTCGGACCGCGGCCTCGCTCTGCTTGTAATCCCCCTCGCCGAACTGGACGTGGCGGACCTGGCCCTGGGCGTCGATCAGATACTCGGCCGGCCAATATTGGTTCTGCCACGCGTTCCAGGTGCCGTACCGGTTGTCCTGGACGACCGGGTAGCGGATCCCGTCAGAGTGGATCGCCTGCTCGACGTTGCTTGCCTCCTGCTCGAAGGTGAATTCGGGCGTCTCGACGCCCACGATCTCCAGGCCGTAGCGGTGGTAGTTGGCGTAGAGGCCCTCGAGGAACGGGAGGGTGCGCAGGCAGTTGATGCACGTGTAGGTCCAGAAGTCGAGCAGCACGACATGCCTGCGCAGTCCGGCCAGGGTCAAAGGGCGGCCACTCGGCGTGTTGAACCAGTCCTCGGTCCCGGTGAACTCGGGAGCCGTTCCCAGGTGGGGCAGCGGTGGCGTCTTCACGCCCGGGACCGCGGCCTGGCGCTCGACGCGGGTCGACACCGGCGCGGCCGAGGCGTCGTTCTGCGCGGTGGCGAAGCGCGAGGCCGGGCGAAGCGAAGCCAGCCGCTTCTGGACCGCGTTCGAGCTCTCAAGCGAGCGAGTGGGATCGACCAGGATGGCCGGCAGGCTGGTGTCCTTGGCCAGTGCCTCCTCGAAGCGGACATCGAGGTTGGTCGCCATCACGATCGCGGTCACGAGCAGGACCAGGCCGAGCGTTCGCTCGACGGCGCGGCCTCGAGCCGCCCGCCGGATCCGCTCGAGTGCCGCCCGTCCGGCGAACGCGTATACGAGCATCACCGCAGCAAGGCCGGCCGAATACGAGATCGCCACCAGCACGACGCGCGCCGATGCACCGCTAGAGGCGCTGACCGATGTCACGCCGGCGAGAATCGGCCCCGCGCACGGTGCACATACGAACCCCAGCGCGCCGCCGACGGCCAGCCCCGACCAGAAACCGGTGCCCCGCGTTTTCGGGCCGAACCGGCCGAGCCGGGAGAGCGGCGCCTCGAGGCGCGCGACGAGATCGGGGATCAGCAACGTTATGCCGAAGCCGATCAGCACCACGATCGCGAGGGTTCGTGCCGCGCCGCTGGCCAGCCCGATGCCCTTGACCAGTTGGGCCAGGAGCACGATGGCGATCGTGAACGTCGCCGAGAGCCCGACCACGATCCCGATCGGGCGACGGCGCCCGCCGGTGGCGCTCGAGGCGAGCAGCGCCGGCACCACGGGCAGAACGCAGGGAGTGATCGCCGTCCCGGCGCCCGCGATGAAGGCAAACAGCATGAGCAGCAGCATCGGTGCCTCTGATGATGCTGCGCGAGTCTTGCGAATGCATTAAATCGATGACCCGGACATCTCAGATGGGCAGACGAGGGCGCGGCCTGGCCTGGGCGGCGTTTGTCATCGGCGTGCTGTCCGCGGCCGTGAGCGTCTACTGGGGCCTCGGCGGGACGTGGCTGCTTGACACGGTCGGCGGCTCGCTGGCCCGGCTCGGCCGCGCGCGCAACGGTGTGGTGATCGCCTCAGTGTGGGGAGCGGCTGCGCTCAAGCTGATCGCCGCGGTTCTGCCGCTCGCCGCCGTCCGTGGACACGGTGGCCAAGCGGTGTGGGTCCTCGCCTGGCTGGCCTCGGGAATCCTGACCCTCTACGGCCTCGTACTCAGCGTGGTGGGCTGGCTCGTCCAGGCCGGCGTCGTCCACGCGTCAGCCAACTCAGACCATCTCGCCCTGGCATGGCACGCCTACCTGTGGGATCCCTGGTTTCTCGTGTGGGGCCTGCTGAGCGCGGCTGCGCTGGTGCGCGCTCGGGATGGGCGCTAGGTGATCATTCCATCGTGTCGGCCGGCGTGATTCGGAGCGAGACCCGGCCCAGAGCGAGACCCGGCCCAGTTACCAGTGCTCGTGGTTGCTTGGGTCACTGGCGCGGATAAGGTCGACACCGTCGTCGTCGATCGTGTGCATCACGCGCCACCGCTGTGTCCGCCACCGGACGGTGGCGCGTCATGCACACCATAGGATCCTGATACGCCAATCGGCCGCGGTAGATCGACGAGTGGCGCGTCATGCACCCAGGATCGACTTTGGCGCCCCGGACGCCATTGGCGCCACCGGCGCGAGGGCGCGCTCTCCCGACCAAGTCCTCGCCGCTCGCCGGTCAGGAACACGCGGGTCCGGGGTCTAGCCGCCGATGGCGGACATGCTGCGGGCCGGCTGGATGAAGCCCGGCTCGCCCACGTGGTGCTTGAGCTCCTTGCGCCACACGGCGTCGCGGATGATTCGCTCGAGCTCGGCTTCGTCGGCGCCGTCGCGGATCGGCGTGCGCAGGTCGGTCTCGTTCAGCGAGAAGAGGCATGTGCGCAGACGCCCATCCGCGGTCAGGCGCACACGGTTGCAGTCGCCGCAGAAGGGCTCGGACACGGGGTTGATGAACCCGATCTTTCCCTTGCCGTCGGCGAATCGATACACGCGCGCGGTGGCGTGCGGCTCGCGCGGCGCGGGCTCGAGGGGATAGACGGCGTCGATCGCGGCGCGGATCTCGGCGCCGGTCAGCACCTGATCGGCCGTCCAGGCATGGTCGGCGTCGAGCGGCATGAACTCGATGAAGCGGACCTCGTACGGCGTGCGCCGCGCGAACTCGGCGAACGGGATCGCCTCCTCCTCGGTGAAGTCCCGCATGGCCACGGCGTTGATCTTGATCGGATGGGCTTCGGGATACTGGGCGAGCGTCTCCAGCCCCCGGAGGACCTGGGGCAGCGC
>JAFAZZ010000329.1 GCA_019239375.1 Solirubrobacterales bacterium
TCTGAGGTCTCGCCCTGCTCGATCGCGCCGAAGACACGCTCGAGCTCTGCGCCCAGGAAGATCGAGATGATCGCCGGCGGCGCCTCGTTTGCCCCCAGGCGATGATCCTGGCCCGGGGAGGCGATCGACGCACGAAGCAGTCCCTGATGCTTGTTGACGGCCTGGATCACTGCGGCGCAGAAGAACAGGAACTCGAGGTTCCGGTGCGGCGTGTCCCCCGGCGCGAGCAGGTTCTTGCCCGTGTCGGTGCCCATCGACCAGTTGTTGTGCTTGCCCGAGCCGTTGACGCCGGCAAAGGGCTTCTCGTGCAGCAGGCAGACCAACCCGTAGCGCCGCGCCACGTTCTGCATGATCTGCATAGTCAGCTGCTGGTGGTCGGAGCCGACGTTCGAGTTCTCGAATATCGGCGCGATCTCGTACTGATTCGGTGCGACCTCATTGTGGCGCGTCTTGACCGGCACGCCGAGCTTGGCCAGTTCGCGCTCGGTCTCGAGCATGCACGCGAGGATCCGCTCGGGGATCGAGCCGAAGTAGTGATCGTCGAGCTCGTGACCCTTGGGCGGCTTGGCGCCGAACAGCGTGCGACCCGTGGTGATCAGGTCGGGGCGCTCGAAGTAGAACTGCTCGTCGATCAGGAAGTACTCCTGCTCGGGACCGATCGTGGTGAACACACGCCGCGCGGCTTCGTCGCCGAACAGTCGCAAGGCGCGGATGGCCGACTTGGACAGAGCGTCCATCGAGCGCAGGAGCGGGATCTTGTGGTCGAGAGCCTCACCCGTCCAGGAGGCAAACGCGGTCGGAATGCAGAGCAGCGTCCCGTTGGGGTTCTCGAGGATGAAGGCGGGCGACGTGGGGTCCCAGGCCGTGTAGCCGCGGGCTTCGAAGGTGGCCCGGATCCCTCCGGTGGGGAAGGAAGACGCGTCGGGCTCACCCTGGATCAGTTCGTTGCCGGAGAACTCCGCCAGCGCCGTCCCCTCGCCGGTGGGGGTGTAGAAGCTGTCGTGCTTTTCGGCCGTCGATCCCGTGAGCGGCTGGAACCAGTGCGTGTAGTGGGTCGCGCCGCGCTCGAGCGCCCACTCCTTCATGGCCAGCGCCACCGCGTCGGCCAGCGAGGTGTCGAGCGCCTCGCCGCGGGCGAGCGTGTCCTGCAGACGATTGAACACGTCGGCGGGAAGGCGCTGGCGCTGGACGGCCGGGCTGAACACGTTGGCCGCGAACACCTGGTTGTCGGGGACGGTCAGATCGGGAGCGCCCAGCGAAGACCCATTGGGAGCCCACTGCGCGGCGTAGACGTTCTGCTGGCGGATTCGAGGCATGCGTTGTTCGACTTCCTTCCTGTGAGCGCCGCGGCGGCGCGGGCGCATGAGAAACCCCGCCTCGGCGGAAGCCGAGGCATACGCTGCGGGAGAGTAGCCGTCGGCTGTCCCGGCGTCATTATCCCGATGTCCAAACCGGCCCTCGCAGATGGACAGAGCCGGGCCATGAGATACTCGCGTCCGTGCCGTTCGATCGTAAGCTCGGCTGGCAGGCGTACGTCCCCGACGAGGGCCGCTACGACCGCGCGTTCTACCGCCGGTGCGGGCGCAGCGGGCTCAGGCTTCCCGCCATCTCGCTGGGTCTGTGGCAGAACTTCGGCGACGACCGCCCGCTGGCGGGCAGCCGGGCGATCGTGCGCCGCGCCTTCGATATGGGCGTCACCCACTTCGACCTGGCCAACAACTACGGGCCGCCGTATGGGAGCGCGGAGATCAACTTCGGCCGGATCCTCGCGGAGGATCTGAAGCCGTTTCGCGACGAGCTGATCATCTCGAGCAAAGCCGGCTACGACATGTGGCCCGGCCCGTACGGCGAATGGGGATCGCGCAAGTATCTGCTGGGCAGCCTCGAGCAGAGCCTTCAGCGGATGCGGCTGGACTACGTGGACATCTTCTACTCGCACCGGTTCGATCCCGACACGCCACTGGAGGAGACGATGGGCGCCCTGGACGCCGCGGTTCGCCAGGGCAAGACCCGCTACGTCGGCATCTCCTCCTACAGTCCGCGCCGCACCGAGGAGGCGGCGGAGATCCTCCGCGAGCTGGGCACGCCGCTCTTGATCCACCAGCCCTCCTATTCCTTGTTCAACCGCTGGATCGAAGAGGAGCTGCTCGATGTGCTCGATCGCGAGGGCGTCGGCACAATCGTCTTCTCGCCGCTGGCGCAGGGGCTGCTGACCAATCGCTACCTGAACGGCGTGCCCGAGGACTCGCGCATTCGGATCGGCAACTACCTGGAGGAGTCGATGCTGAGCGAGGAGAACCTCGCGCGCGTGCGCTCGTTGAACGAGGTCGCCGAGCGGCGGGGGCAGTCGCTGGCGCAGATGGCTATCGCCTGGGTGCTGCGCGACCCGCGGGTGACCTCGGCCCTCCTCGGTGCATCGAGCGTGCGCCAGCTCGAACAGAACGTGGCGGCGCTCGATCGGTTGGACTTCGACCCGGGGGAGCTCGAGGAGATCGACCGCTATGCCACTGAGGGTCAGGTCAACATCTGGGCGGCCTCCTCAGAGGAGTAGGGGGCCGCTTCGCGGCGTCGGGGAACTTTGGCGCTGGACCTGTCATATACGAAGGTGGAGCGCCAAAGTTCGGCCGCGCTACGGACTGTTCGCGGCCGTGACGACTTGGCCGTTGTTGTTGACGTACGTCTGTAGCGGCGCGCGCAGGATCGTCACCGCGAACGTGCCGTGGGGCAGCGAGCCGTCGGGCAGGACGGCCTTGGCCTTGCCGTTCAGGCCGGCGGCCACCTCCCAGGCGAGGACCTGGCGACCCGGCTTGACCGCGGTCACGCCGAAGTCGAACTTTGCCGTACGGCCGGGGGGCAGCTGCCCCAAGGCCCAGGTGTTGGAATAGGCGGTCGCCGCGCCGCCGGGGCTGCCGGCTCCGCTGTCCGAGCTTGCCTCACAGCCGAAGTTGCACGGGCCCGGCGGGTTGTCGAGAACCCACACGGGCCGCGAGGGCCGGGCGAGGCCGGCCATCTGGAGGTTCTCGCTGAACGCGGCAGCGCTGGTTCCCTGGCCAGCCGGCGCGGGGAACGCGCAGGTGACGTTGCAGATGGTCACCGCGACGTCGGGAAGGGTCCTGCCGCTCAGGTTGTGCACGGCGAGCACCAGGTGGGTGTGCTCGGACAGGCGCTGCGAGGCGGGAAAGCTCGCCGTGGTGATCTGGACGGTGAACCTGCCGCTCGGCTCCCGGGCGTCCAGGCGCTCGCCACTGCCGCAGCCGGTGCCGAGCAACCCCGCCAGCGCTGCGCAGATCAGGCCAATGCTCCTGGGCGTCACCGCGCGGCCGAACATAGCAAGTGACCTCGGTGGGGGGTGACGGTTTCCGATTGGTATTCCGTTCCAGCGCACCGTAGGCTTAGCCGGGTCCAGCGGCAGTGCTAGACCGGGGAGGCCAGAGCAACGTTGATCAGAGCGGTCGCCGACCGAGGGTACGCGCCCATCAGGGGCCTGCTCGAAGAGGTCGGCAACATGATGATCCTGACGGGCAAGACGCTCGTGTCTGCCGTGCGCCCGCCTTATCCGTACGGCAGCGAGTTCGTCGGGCAGTTCATGTTCGCCCTGCGGCTGTGCTGGTTCCCGCTGCTGATCTCGACGATCGCGTTCGGCTACGAGGCGCCCGGATTGCAGGCGATCAATTTCCTGCTGCTGTTCGGGGCTCCCGACCGTCTCGGCGGGTTCTTCGTGCTGGCCTCGATCCGCGAGTTCGCGCCGTTCGTTGATGCGATCGTGCTCGCCGGCGTGGCCGGCACCGCCATCACCGCGGACCTGGGCGCGCGCAAGATCCGCGAGGAGCTGGATGCTTTGCAGGTGCTGGGTGTCGACCCGATCAAGAACCTGGTGGTGCCTCGCTTCCTCGCGTTGATGCTGGTGACTGGGCTGTTCGACATCTACGCGCTGATCTTCGGCATCTTCGGCGGGATCCTGGCCACGATCGTCAACCACGAGCCGCTCGGCCCGTTCTTCGCCACGTTTTTCAACAACGCGGAGACCACCGACCTGTGGGGCTCGGTGGTCAAGACGACCCTGTTCGGCGCGATCATCGCCGTCGTGTGCTGTTACAAGGGGATGACGGCGTCGGGCGGCGCGGAGGGTGTCGGGCGCGCCGTCAACCAGGCGGTCGTCATCGCGTTCCTGGGGATCTTCGCGTTCAACTATGCATTCACGCAGACGCTCTTGGCCACGCATCCTGAGATCACGACGATTCCCCGATGAACGAGCTGATCGTCATACCCAAGGGCTGGATCGAGAGCTTCGGCGAGATCGCCAAGTTCTGCGCACGCGTCATCGGCGAGGTCCTGCGCCTGCGGGTGTTCAGGTTCTTCGGCGAGGCGCTGCGCCAGGCCGGCATCCTGATCGTCGGCTCGGCGCTGGTGATCTGCACGCTGGTGTTCATCGTCGGGCTGTCGTGTGGGATCGAGGGCGCGTACCTGCTGCGCTCCCAGGGCGCGCCGGCGTTCTCCGGCGTGTTCTCCGCCTGGTGTGACCTGCGCGAGCTGGCGCCGCTGGCCTTCGGCTACATGATGGCGGCCAAGGTGGGGACCGGGATCGTGGCGGAGCTTGGCTCGATGCGGATCTCGGACGAGATCGACGCGCTCGAGGTGATGGGCATCAGCGGCATGACGTTCCTGTGCACCACCAAGCTGCTGGCCTCGTGGATGGTGCTGCCGTTCGTGTACCTGATCTCGATCGGGTGCGGCTTCCTGGCCAGCTACATCGCCGTCGTGCAGCAGATCGGGGACGTCTCCTCGGGCGGCTATTTCCTGATCTTCTGGGAGTTCCAGAACCCGCCCGACCTCTTATTCAGTTTGCTCAAGGCCATGGCGATGGCGACCATGATCGTGCTCGTCGGCTGCTACTACGGCTACAACGCGAGTGGTGGGCCTGTAGGTGTGGGTACCGCCACCGCGAAGTCGATGGTGCTTAACCTGGTCGGTGTGCATCTCATCGGAATGCTCGGCACGCAGCTCTTCTGGGGCGCGAATCCGCGGGCACCAATCGGAGGTTGATGGTCATGGGTGACGACGTACACCCGAACGAGCGCCCAGCCTCGGCTCGGCAAGCCGCCTCGCGGGTTTCAGTGGTCGACGAGCAGCCCTCCCGGCCAGGCCCGCCCCCCGGCGCGGGCGAGGACGACTACAGGTGGCACAGCTACAAGGTGTATCCATCTGGGCGCTCGGATGCGGTCGAGTTCATCGACGTCTACAAGTCGTTCGGGCGCGCGCACGTCCTGCGCGGGCTGAACATGGCGCTGCCCGAAGGAATGGTGTCGATGATCCTCGGGCCGTCCGGGACCGGCAAGTCGGTCTGCATCAAGCATATGGTCGGACTCTTGTACCCCGACGAGGGCGACATCCTCGTGCACGGCCAGTCGGTGCCCAGCATGCCCGACGAGGACCTGTTCGAAATGCGCAAGAAGTTCGGGCTGCTGTTCCAGGACGGCGCGCTGTTCGGTTCGATGAACCTGTACGACAACGTGGCCTTCCCGCTGCGCCAGCACACCGAGAAGAGCGAGGACGAGATCGAGGACACCGTCATGCGGCGGCTGAAGGAGGTCGGGCTGGCCGACGCGCGCTTCAGGGCGCCCAACGAGCTCTCGGGCGGGATGCGCAAGCGCGCCGGGTTTGCCCGGGCGCTGGTGCTCGAGCCCGACATCGTGCTGTTCGACGAGCCCGACTCGGGCCTCGACCCGGTGCGCACCGCGCTGCTCGGCGAGCTGATCCTCGAGATCCACCGCGACATGATGGAAGAGGCCAGGCAGAAGGAGAAGGAGCACCTGCCGACCTTTTGCGTAATCACCCACGACATCATGAGCGCACGCCGCGTGGCGGACTTCATCAACGTGCTGTGGAAGGGGCGGATCGTCGAGGCGGGGCCAGCCGAAGACATGCTGAACTCGGACAACCCGTTCATCCGGCAGTTCCTGTCGGGGGAGTCGCAGGGTCCGCTGTCCATGGACTAGTGCCGCTCCCGTCAACGTTCACCCCGTTTGTCGGCTGCAAACCTGCGGCTGGCTTTGTCCTCGGAGTCTCGTGTAGCGCTGCTACACGTCGACTCCTGCGTCCTCGCCAGCCTTGATTTTCGCTCGCCAAACGGGGCAACCGTTTCCGGTCACGGCACTAGTCCGCTTCGGCTGCCCGCCTGTAGCCTCAACGAAGCCATGAGGGTGCGCAGGGTGTTAGAGCGGCTCGCGCGGGCGGCGGCGCGCTGGCCGGTCGTGACGCTAGCCGTCGTGCTGGCGCTGGCGCTCGGTGGCGCGGCGTTGGCGCTCAGGCTGCGGCCCAACACGGGCAGCGACACGTTCGTGAGCCGCTCCTCGCCGAGCTCTGAGGCCACGGCCAATGATCAGCGCCACTTCGGCGGCGACCCGGTGGTCATCCTGATCCGCGAACCGCTTCCCGCGCTCCTCGAGACGAAGGACCTCGCGACGGTAAGCCGGCTCGAGGCGTGCCTGGCCGGTCAGGTGGTCGTGCCAAACCAGCAGCTGCAGGCGTTCACGCCGGCGCCGGCGGGCGCCCAGACACCGTACGGCGGTCTGAACAGCCCGTGCGGCCGGCTGATGAAGGCGCAGCCGGCGCAGGTCGTCTACGGACCCGGGACATTCCTGAACCGAGCGGTGGCGGCGGTGAACGAGCAGGTGGTGGCGGTCGAGCGCGCCGCGCAACAGGCGGTGACGAACGCGCGGCAGAACGCCTACCGGCTGGCTCTGGACGAGCACCTGCCGCGCCGACAGGCGCTCGCCGCGGCGAACGCTGCCGGTCAGCTCGCCACCCAGCAGGAGTACGAGCAGCTGGTTCGGATGTATCTGACCTCCGGGATCACGGGCCAGCCGAAGATCGACGACCGGCAGTTCATCGCCGAGATCGTGTTCGACCAGACGCGGGGCCCGGGCTGGCCGAAGGCGCGGTTCGCGTACCTGTTCCCGAGCGCCAACTCGGCCCTGATTCAGGTGCGGCTGAAGTCCACACTGAGCGCCGCGCAACAGGCTCAGGCGATTTCGTGGATCCGCCAGGCCGTCGGGATGCCGATGTTCCGCTTAGCGTACGGGAGCACCTACACGGTGTCGGGCGTGCCGGTCCTCACCCACGACCTCGCCTCGGCGATCACGGGCTCGATTGCCGGCCTGCTCATCGCCGCGCTCGTGGTGATGGCGGTGATGCTGCTGGTGGTGTTCCGCAGCCGACTGCGGCTGCTGCCGTTGGTGATCGCGCTCGCCGCGGTGGGGATTACGTTCGGCGTGGTCTCGCTGGTGGGTGCGTCGCTGACGATGGCGTCGATCGCGGTGCTGCCGATCCTGATCGGGCTGGCGGTCGACTACGGCATTCAGTTTCAGGCGCGCGTGGAGGAGGTGCGCGGAATCGGCACGCCCGGCGCGGGAAGCGCCTCCGACGAGGTCGCGCGGGCGACGATTGCGTCCGCGCCCACGATCGCCACCGCCGCATTGGCCACCGCCGCCGGCTTCCTCGCCCTGCTGCTGTCACCCGTACCGATGGTCCGCGGTTTCGGCGCGCTGCTGATCGTGGGCATCGCGATCGCGCTCGCGTGCGCGCTCAGCGTAGGAACGGCGGCCATGGTGCTGAGAGTGCGCTATCGGCGCGCGCCGGGCGCGGGGAGACGCCGGCGGCGCAGGGGCATGCCGTCGTTTGGCGTGGTGGGCGCGTCCGCCCGGGGCGCCGCTGAGATTCTGAGCGACGCGCGGACCCGGATGGCGTCGCTCCTCTCCGCGACCGCGCGGGCTGCGCTTGCCGCCGCGGCCCGGCGGCCCGGTCGCGTCCTGCTCGTCGGCCTCCTGGTGGCCGTGACGGGATGGATCGTTGACGCCCGCACCCCGGTGCAGTCCGACGTCACCAAGCTCGTACCCTCGAGCATGCCCGCGCTGCGCGATCTGAACGCGCTCGAGCATGTGACCGGCGTCTCGGGTGAGATCGACGTTGTCGTCCGCTCGCCCGACGTCGCCACCTCGAGGACGATCGGCTGGATGCTGCGCTACCAGGACGCGCTCCTGTCGCATTACGGATACGTCGAGGCAAATGGCTGCGCGCACGCGACGCTTTGCCCCGCGCTATCGCTCCCCGATCTCTTCTGCTCGAGCGCCCGCGTCGGCCTCGGCGCCTGCAAGGCGCCCAGCACCGGTACGATCATGAGCTTCCTCCGCGCGGTCCCGACCTACTTCTCCCAGGCGGTCATCACCCGGGACCGGCGGGAGGCCACGCTGACGTTCGGGATCCGTCTGACGGCGCTCTCGCGTCAGCAGCGGGTGATCGACTACATGCGATCGCAACTGCATCCCCCGCCGGGGACCAGCGCCGAGTTGGCCGGGCTGCCCGTGCTGGCCTCCCAGGCCGACGCCTCGCTTTCCTCCCCGGGGGGCCGGCTCCTGATGCTGGCCGTGGGGCTTGGCGCCGTCGGGCTGCTGCTGCTGGCGATCCTGCGAGCGGTCGAGCGAGCGCTCTTGCCGCTGGTGCCGATCGTCCTGGCCACCGGCTGGTCGTCGTTGATCCTGTTCGTCACGGGGACCACGCTGAACCCGATGTCGGCCACGCTGGGCGCGCTGGTGATCGCGATCTCGACCGAGTTCAGTGTGCTGCTCTCCGAGCGCTTCCAGGCGGAGCGTCGCCGGGGTTTCGAGCCGGCGCGCGCGCTCGCGCGCACCTACCGGTTCACCGGCTCAGCCGTGCTCGCCTCCGGGATCACCGCGATCGCCGGGTTCGGCGTGCTCACGCTGTCGAGCATCACCATGCTGCGCGACTTCGGGCTGGTGACGCTGATCGATCTATCCGTCTCGCTGGCCGGCGTTTTGCTCGTGCTGCCCTCCGCGCTCGCGCTGTCGGAGCCGGAGGGCGCGTGGCAGAGCGTCCGTCAGCTCACGCGCCGGGCCGGCGACTGGCTGCTGCGGCGCCGGCGCGCACGGGTAGCGTGAGCGGATCCGACACGCGCCGGTACGGCTGGGCGGTAGGGCTGCTGGCGGCGGCGCTGGCGATTGGCTTCCTGCTCTACACGCTCAGCTCGCACGCATCCGGGACGACGGGCATCCCGGCCGGTAAACCGCTGCGGTTCTTCGCCGCGCCGCTGGCCGCGTCGACGCTGAACGGCGACGCCAACCTCAATCCGCCCTGCACGGTGGAGCGGCACGATGCCCGCGCGCTCAACGTGTGCCTCATGGTCGAGCGCGCGCCGCTCGTGCTTGCCTTCTTTGTGACCGACTCCAGGGCCTGTGAGGGCGAGGTCGACACGCTGCAGGCGCTGGCGGGGCGGCGCGCGCTGCGCCGCGCGCGGTTCGTCGCGGTGGCCGTCCACACACGGCACGCCGCCGCAGCCAAGCTCGTGCGAGCGCATCATTGGACCATCCCGGTGGCCTACGACGCCGATGGGGCCGTGGAGGCGCTCTATGGGGTGACGGCGTGCCCGCTGATCGAGCTGGCCGATCGCGGGGGGATGGTGGCGCAGCGGCTGATCGGCGAGCACTGGCTGTACCGAGGCGCGCTGGCCGCGCGCGTGCGAACGCTGCTGGAGGGCCCGGCTTCGAAATGAGCGTCGCGACCGGCCGGATTGCGCCCGAGTTGAGCGCCGAGTTTCCCGCACTGCGGCTGTACTGGACGGCGCTCGACGCTCGTCCGCGCGCCAGTCCGGCCGATCTCCGCCGCCGCCTGCGGAGGCTGTCTGACCGCTATCTCGGCGCCGGGGTCGTCGCGATGCGCATCCAGCCGATCCCGCATGCCTACCGGGCGTTCGCCCGACAGGTCGGCGTCGATCCCGACACGGTGCGGATCCCGAGCGAAGAGGCCGCGGTCCGGCGCCTGGTCCAGGGCGGGTTCGAGTCGCGCGACACGGTCCGGGACGCGTTGCTCATCGCCCTGGTCGAGACGGGCGTGCCGGTCTGGGCGCTCGACCGGCGGGCGGTGGACGTGGAGACCCTGGGGATCCGGCTCGCCGTGGCCGGCGAGCGGCTCGGATGGCCCGCCGGCGGTGCTGCGCTGACGGCCGGCCAGCTGGTCGTGGCGGATGCCTCGAGCGTGCACGCCACGCTGCTCGGCCGGCCCGCGGCGGAGCATGCTCCCGGACCGCGCACGCGCGGCCTCGTGCTGTTCGCGGTCAGGGTCGACGGCGTGCCGGCGATCCACGTGGAGGAGGCGTTGTGGCTGGTGGCGGACGTCTTGGAGGCTGGGTAGAGGCGGAGAATCGAGGTATCGTTTTCGCCGGTAGGTCGGGACCGGCCGCGGAAAGGAGACAGCGTTGGAGCTCCTGCGATACGAGACGTCGATCCAGCCGCTGGACACGCTGGCGAGTTTCGAGCCGGCCGAGCGCGCGGCGCGGCGATCCCTGCGGGCTCAGATCGACCAGCTCGAGCGCGAGCTGGCCGAAGCCCTCGTCAGCGCCTATCCGATGGGCGGGCTCGACGCGGAGCCCGGGCGCTCGTGCGCTGTGCCGCGGCTGCTCGACCTGGGGGAGCTCGAGCGCGTTCGCGACGACCTGGCCGCCCGCGTGCGGGCCGCGCGGGCCACGCTCGCCCACCAAGGCGACCGTCGGGCCGCCAGCCGGCTCGCCGTCGAGCGCATGCTGCTCGATCCCGGGCACCACCGCTGCGTGCGCATCGCCAACCGCGACCTCGGCGAGCCGGGCTGCGGGGTGTGGCACGTCCGTCCGCGCCTCGGGCTTATCGGGATGCTGATGGGTTGGTGGCAGGTCAAGCTCTCCTCGGGCTGTCCGTTAGCCACCGGCCGCGGCGTCGCTGCGGCCGCTTCCGCATCCGGCCGTGGGGCCTAACCTCGCCGCGGTGCGTCAGCTGCTGAGAACGGGCGTGGGGGCAACCCTGGTGCTGCTGATCATGTTCATCGGCAGCCTGGTGTTGTGGATCGGCACGCCGCTCTTGTGGCTATGGGTCGGCTCGCAGGTGCAGGGCGCGACGTCATCCCTGGGGACGGCGCTGGGCGTGAGCTTCGTCGGCGTGGTGGTCACGATCGCGCTGCTGGCTGGGGTGCTGGCCAAGCTGAGCAACGTCTATCAGGCCAACCGCCGGTCCCGAGGGCTCGAAGACACCGGCCACTACGTGCTCGAGGCGGTGCTGGTGGTGAGTGCTGGGCTGACGCTGGCGGCATTCGTCGTGTGGTTCTTCTTCTTCGCTGGGGCGAGCCCGGTGCCGGTCGGGATCCAGATCTGACCGCGTCCGAAGCGCCGGTCGGGATCCAGATCTGACTGCGTCCGAAGCTCATCGCGTCCGAAGCTCCGACGCCTCCCCCCGCGCCACCTCCCGGGGCAGGTGGCGCGGGGAAGGGCAGGTACGTCTAGACGAGCGCCAGGGCTCGAGTGGGGCAGGAGTCGAGCTCGTCGGCCAGCAAGCGGCGCTGGCGGTCGGTGAGAGCTCCCAACGTCTTGGTCTCGCTGATGTGGTAGCAGGCAAGGAACTTCCGGCAACGGGTCGTCCCCCACCGGTGCTGGCTCATCAGCAGCTCCCCGATCTCCCAGCTGCGTGCCTCGTCGGGCGGCTCCAAGATGACGTTGGCCGCGGAGGTGTCGCCCACGGCGATCCTGCGCTTCAGCTCCGCGCGGGCGAGCCTGACCGCGTTGGCTCGTTCCAGTGCCCGCAATCGTTGCGGCGCCGGGGTCATCGTGGCGGTCTCACTCATTTTGGTGCTTCGCTTCCTCCCTTTCGGTCCGCCTGGACGGACGTATTTACGAACGGACAGGGATCTCCGAGGCCCCCTCCCAAGGGTCCTAACTGGTCACTGGTTTGCCGCGCGTTTAGTACGCGCGGGTCATCGAACCCCCGGTCCGGCCTTTCCTACCGATTCGGCCACCTGGTCTGTCTGGCCGTTTCGGTAGGGGGAGACGCTACGCCATCCGCGTCGGTCACAGCAACGTCACAACTGCAGGCCATGCGCTTAGAGCGTCTTTTTTCTGGCCGCCGTTGGCTTGTGCGACTGTGGACAAGGCCGAGGGGGGGAACACCCCCGCCGGGCGTGTGGTGCGGCTATCCCTGCGCTCTACCGGGCAGCGCCCCGTGCTCGGATTCGAACGCGCGCTTGGCTTCGCCGAAGACCTCGAGCGCTCGATCGAGCGTGTTTTCATCGTGGGTCGCCATCACGCTCGTCCTCAGGAGGGCGCCGGCCGGCGGCACGGCGGGGTGCAGCGCGACGTTGACGTACACGCCGAGGTCGTAGAGCGCTTTCCACAGGAACGCGGCCTTCCAGTCGTCCTTGACGACCACCGGGACGACGGGCGTCACGATCTCCGTACCGTCAGCGAGCTTCGTCGGCTCCACGACCTGGAACCCGAGCGCGTCCAGGCCGCGGTGCAGATAGCGGGCGTTGGCCAGCACCCTGTCGAACAGGGCGCGGCCTTCCGGGGAGCGGCAGATCCGCAAGGCGGCGAGCGCGGCGCCGAGCGCCGCGGGTACGGCCGAGGCGGTGAACATGAATGGCCTGGAGGACACGCGTAGGTACTCGATGACCTCAGAGGGTCCGGCGATCACGCCGCCGCAGGACGCGAGCGACTTGGAGAACGTCGCCATCCTCAGGTCGACCCGGTCCTCGACCCCGAGCAGCTCGCAGGCGCCGGCTCCGCGGGCTCCGAGGACGCCGAGCGCGTGCGCCTCGTCGACCATGACGCGGGCGCCGTAGCGGTGGCTGAGCTCGGTGATTTCGGACAGGGGGGCGACGTCTCCTTCCATCGAGAACACGCCGTCGACGACCACGAGCACGCCGCCGCCGTCGCCGGCCGCCTTCTCGAGCGTGTGTTCCAGGCGGTCGATCCGGTTGTGGCGAAACGGGCGCAGTTTCGCCCGTGAGAGGATGCAGCCGTCGAGGATCGAGGCATGGTCGCCGGAGTCGACGACCACCGTGTCGCCGGGGCCGAGGATCGTCCCCAAGGCGCCGAGATTAGCCTGATGTCCGGTGGTGAAGACCAGCGCGCTCTCGGTGCCGAACCAATCGGCGAGCTCGCGCTCGAGCTCGAGGTGAAGGTCGGTGGTGCCGTTCAAAAAGCGCGAGCCGGTAAGTCCCGTGCCGTAGCGGCGCAGGGCACCTATGGCGCCCTCGGCTACCCGCGGGTCGCCGGTCAGCCCCAGGTAGTTGTTGGAGCCGAGCATGATCCGGCGCTTGCCCTCCATCTCCACGACCGGCAGCGTGGCGCCCTCCAGCACGCGGAAATACGGCACCAGGTCGAGCTCTTTGGCGACCCGGAGCTGCTCGAGACGCTCGTGCTCGCGAGCCTTGGCGAAGACGTCGATTGAGGTGGACATATAGGGTTTCGGCCTGATGGCGCTCGAAGTGAAAGTCCCGGCTCGTGGGGCGTTAGAGGTTCGTCCCGTCGCGGGCAAGCGCGAGCTAGACACCTTCATCAAGCTGCCGTGGCGGCTCTATCGTAACGAGCGTAACTGGGTCGCGCCCCTGCTGTTCGACCGCAAACGCTTCCTGGACCGCAGCCGGAATCCGTTCTTCAAGCACGCCGAGGCCGAGTTCTTTCTGGCCTGGCGGGGTGCCACGCCGGTGGGCCGCCTCAGCGCCCATATCGACCGGCATTTCAACGAGTTCCAGCATCACAAGTGGGGGATGTTCGGGTTCTTCGAGTGCGAGAACGATCCAGAGGCGGCCGGGGCGCTGCTGTCTGCGGCGTCGACGTGGTTGGCTGCGCGCGGGCGCGACCGGATGGTCGGCCCATTGGATTTCACGACCAACGACGAGTGCGGCGTGCTCGTGGACGGCTACGACCTGCTGCCCACGGTCCTGACCAACTGGCATCACCCTTACTACCCGGGGCTGTTGGAGGGAGCGGGGATGACGAAGGCCATGGACCTGTACATGTGGTCGCTCGACGTGGCCAATCGGGCATCCGTCCACCCAGCGATCTGGCGGGTCGCGGACGAGGTCGAGAGCAAGTACGGGATCAAGACTCGGAACATGCGGAAGAAGGACATGCAGGCCGAGATCGGGCGCTTTCTCGAGGTATACAACGCGGCCTGGGAGCGCAACTGGGGGTTTGTGCCGCTGACCGAGGAGGAGGTCCGCCACTACGCCAAAGACCTAAAGCCGGTGCTCGACGAGAACTGGGCCTTCATCGCTGAGAAGGACGGCGAGCCGGTGGGGGCGGCCTTGACGCTGCCCGACTACAACCAGGTCCTGTTGCACCTGAACGGGCGCCTGCTCCCGCTCGGGTGGGCCAAAGCACTCTGGTACCGGCGCAAGATCGATCGGGTCCGAGCGTTCGCACTCGGGGTCAAGCCCGAGTACCAGCACACGGGGGTGGGGGCCAAGCTTTACCAGATGCACTGGGAGGCCGGCGAGCGGACCCGGCAGAAGCGCGGTGAGACAGGCTGGACGCTCGAGAGCAACAAGGCCATGAACCGGGCCATGGAGCGGATGGGAGGCAAGATCATCCGGACGTACCGGGTGTACGAGCGGCGCTTTGAAGATGACGGGCGGCACTGTCACCATGTCGCGCCCATGAGCGAATCAGAGCCGATGGCCGCGAGCGAGCCCACCGCCGCTGACATGGACAGGCCGGCGCCGGATCCGCCGACACCGAACGCCGAGGCCATTTCCGAACCCGGGTTTGAGGTCGTCGACGGCGTCCCGGTGCTCGTCGAGGTCCGGACGGTCGAGCGTCCCTCGGCCAGCCCGCTGCCGGTGGTGCAGGTGGCTGCCGTGGCCGCCACCGGCTTCGTCGCGGGCGCCGCGACCGTCGTCCTGGTCAAGCGACGGTCGGGCCGTAAGCACGCGCGCAAGGCACGGAGCGGCCCGCGCCGGCCGGTCGACATGCTGCCGATCGCCGCCAGCCGGTCGTTCCTGGTCGATGTTCACGTCATCGCCAAGCCGCGGTGAGCTGCCACGGGCCGATGATTTCCGGACCGAAGCGCAGTCTTTCAGGGGATGGCCGCGCCGCCGCCGAGCACGATCACGTTCGCGATCCGGGGCCCGATCGCGCGCGGCGACCTGCCGGCGCTCTATAGCCGGGTCTGCCTGATGCTCACGCAGAGCCGGGCTACCGTCGCGATTTGCGACGTCATGGGCGTTGCGGCCGACGCCGTAAGCGTCGACGCGCTGGCCCGCCTGGGGCTCGCCGCGCGGCGCCACCGTTGCCGCATCGAGCTCAGGCACGCATCGGAAGAGCTTCGCGATTTGATCGCGTTCATGGGCCTCGATGACATCTTGGTGAGCCAGGCGTCGGGCCGCGAGGGCTAGGCCTCGGGCCGCGACGGCTAGGCCTCGAGCCGTGGCGGCTAGGCACCGAGCGGTGGCGGCTAGGCTTCGAGCCGTGGCGGCTAGGCTTCGAGCCGCGGCGGCAGTCCCCACAGTGGGAACAGACGCTCGGTGGAGAGGAAGAAGGTGATGTCCACGATCTTGCCGTCGGCGATCTCGAGCACCTGGAGCGCCCACGGGTCATAGCCACTGCCCGATTCGCTCGGCTTGTACTGGCCGAAGGCGATCGAGCCGTTGGCCGTCTCCACGGGGATGACCCGCGAGCCGCGGCACCCGATCCCGGGGCCGAACCACCACTTGAGGACGTCCTCCCGGCCGGATAGCCACATGTCGTAGGGCGGCATCGATTGGCTAGCGTCCTCGCGCAGCAGCGCGGTGAGCGCGTCCATGTCATAGCGCTGGAACGCGTCGACATAGCGCGCCAGAAACTCCTTTTGCTCGGGGTCCATCGGCGCGGCGGCGTCGGTGGCGGCGATGTCGCGCTCGTCGAGCGTGGCTCGGGCTCGTTGCAACGCGCTGTTGACCGAGGCGACGCTCGTGTCGAGCAGCTCGGCGACCTCGCTGGCCTTCCAGCGCAGGACCTCGCACAGGATGAGCACGGCCCGCTGGCGCGCCGGCAGATTTTGCAGGGCGGCCACGAAGGCCAGGCGGATCGTGTCGCGCTGCGCCGCCACCTCGGCCGGATCGGCTTCCGTGGTGACCAAGCTGGTTGGGATCGGCTCGATCCAAGTGACTTCGGACAGCGTGTTCAGGTTGGACTCCACGGGCTCCTGGGCCGGACCGAAGTCCATCGGCCGCGCCCTCCGATTGCGGCCGTTCAGCATGTCCATGCACACGTTGGTGGCGATTCGGTACAGCCACGAGCGGAAGGCGGCGCGGCCCTCGAAGCGGTCAAAGCCCCGCCAGGCCCGCAGGAACGTATCCTGGACCGCGTCTTCGGCGTCGAAGGGCGAGCCGAGCATGCGGTAGCAGTAGCCGGTCAGCTCGGAGCGATGCTGCTCGAGCCGGTGTTCCAGCCCCCCCTGCGCGATCGCCAGTTGCGACTCCTGCACGGGGATCATGGTATGCGATCGACGACGCGGGCGGGCATGGCGTCTCCCGTTCGCGGTGTGGCTCGTGGATGGCGCTGGTGCATTTCTTGCTGCATAGACTCGGCTGCGCGGCAAAAATCATCGGGACCCCGTGACCGGGCGTGCACCTCCGCGCGCGGCGTGCGGCGATGGGCGGCGAGCCGCGGTCGGCGCGGTGAACGCGTCTTCGGTTTGCCGCTAGGACAGGCCCTGCCCGGCCAGCAGTTCGTTGGTGGAGGCGTCAACTACCGCATTCGGAATGCTGATCAGGTGCTGGCGCAGCATCCACTGCCCATAGGCGGCCCACTGACT
>JAFAZZ010000435.1 GCA_019239375.1 Solirubrobacterales bacterium
CACGTCGAACAGGTGGTCGATCAGGGTCATCGATAGCAGCGTCGGCTTGAGCCCGAGGTCGACCAGCGCCGTGTGCTTGGCGTTGTAGTAGTGGTCCTCGGCCTCGACGCGCGGGTTATCGACGGTCTCGATGGTCGCCTCGCCCGGATACTCCTCGGCGATCGTCTCGGCGATCTGGCGTACCGACAGCGACTCGGTGAACTGGTTGAACACGCGGAACTCGCCTCGGTCGGCGGGGTTCTCCGAGGCGAGCCGGATACATTCGACCGTGTCGACGATGTTGATCAGGCCGCGCGTCTGCGAACCATTGCCGTACACGGTGAGCGGGTGCCCGAGCACCGCCTGGATCACCATCCGGTTGAGCACCGTGCCGAACACTCCGTCGTAGTCGAAGCGGGTGGCCAGGCGCGGGTCGAGCTTGGTCTGCTCGGTGTCCGCGCCGTACACCACGCCCTGGTTGAGGTCGGTGGCGCGCAGCCCCCAGATGCGACACCCGAACTCGATGTTGTGGCTGTCGTGGACCTTGGAGAGGTGGTAGAAGGAGCCCGGGCGCTTGGGGTACAGGACACGGTCCTTGCGGCCGTTGTGCTCGACCTCGAGCCAGCCCTCCTCGATGTCGATGTTGGGCGTGCCGTACTCGCCCATCGTCCCCAGCTTGACCAGGTGGATGTCGCGGTCGATGTCGCCGATCGCGTACATGAGATTGAGCGTGCCGACCACGTTGTTGGTCTGCGTGTAGACCGCGTGGGCCTGGTCGATCATTGAGTACGGAGCGGCGCGCTGCTCGCCGAAGTGGACGATGGTGTCCGGCCGGAAGTCGCCCACCATCTTGTGGACGAAGGCCCCGTCGCACAGATCGCCCACGTAGGTCCCGACCGTGTTGCCGGAGACCTCGGCCCAGGCTGCTACCCGCTCCTCGAGCGAGCAGATCGGGACTAGGCTCTCGACGCCCATCTCCTCGTCGTAGCGGCGCCGGGCGAAGTTGTCGTTGACGGCTACGTCATGCCCGAGGGCGTTGAGATGCAGTGCCGTCGGCCACCCGAGGTATCCGTCACCACCAAGAACCAAAATTCGCATGTAGGCGCTCCAATGCCTGACGTTCGACTAGGGGAAAACCTTCAGCGCTCTAGGCCGATGAGGCGGCGCGTCGATAGGCCAGGTTCCAGGCAATCCATGGCCCGCGAGCGCACGAGGATAGCCGACGAACCGTACGCAATATGTAAGAGCCCTCCCGCGGCTCGCGTAGGAGCGGTCTCGCGGCTCGCGTCGCAGCTCGCCGGACGTTGTCGGATCTGCGCAAGAGATGAGAGGACCTTTACCAAAATGCGCGGCGCCCAATCAGGTTGGCCGCGGCCGCTACTGCTACCGTCCGCGCCGCCCCCGTGTCCGAGCAGACCCTAGACGCGCCGCCCATCGAAGTCCCTGCCGGCCCGCCTCCGAAAGGCGCGCGGCGCGGCCGCCCGCGCGCCGATCTCGCCGGACTCGCCTACCGGTATCGCTGGGTGCTCACCGCGGCCGGGCTGCTGATTGTTTCGCTGCTGATCGTCCTGTACGCCCGCAGCCGGCCCGGCTACGACCCGTACGGATGGCTGGTGTGGGGCAAGCTGACCATCCACCTCAAGCTGGACACCAACGGGGCTCCGTCCTGGAAGCCGCTTCCTTTTCTCTTTACCGTCCCCTACTCCGTCGTCGGGCACTACGCGCTCTGGCTGTGGATGGTCACCTCGGTCGCGATCTCGCTGGCGGGGGTCATCTTCGCCTGGCGCATCGCCTTCCGCCTGACCTACTCGCGTCCAGAGCGTCGCTACGCCTCCTACGTGGCCGGCTTGTTCGCCGCCGCGTTCGTGCTGCTGATGCAGGACCCGATCGCGCCGGCCAATTACTGGCACTACATCCTCAGCGCCGAGTCCGACACGATGATCGTGGCCCTCTGTCTGGCCGCGGTCAATTTCCATCTCGAGGAGCGGCATCGCTGGGCGTTCTGGATGTGGTTCCTGGCGGGGCTAGGCCGACCCGAGGTGTGGCCGTTCCTTGGCTTGGCCGGGTTGTGGCTGTGGTGGAAGGACCCGGCCTTCCGGATCTGGCTCTACGCCGCCCTGGGCGCGCTGGTCGTCCTCTGGTTCGTGATTCCCGGCCTCTCCTCCAAGAGTTTCTTCACCGCCGGCAACATCGCCCAAAACTCCCCGCGCGCCGTGCACGGCAACAAGGTCACGGGCACGATCGACCGCTTCCACCAACTCGAGGGGAATCCGGTCTGGGTCATGGCCCTGCTGACGGTGGCCTGGGCGATCCGGCGGCGCAAGCTGGCGATCCTCGCGCTCGCCGCGGGCGCGCTGGCCTGGCTGATCATCGAGATCGCCTTCGCGCTCAAGGGCTACCCGGCGGTGCCGCGGTACATGTTCGAGGCGGGTGCGGTGGTGGCGATCCTCGGGGCCGTGTTCGTGGGCCGGATCGTGCATGAACTCCCCGGGCTGATCGTGCAGCTTGTCCACCGGATCGACGGGGCCCGGACATCGGCTCGGCTTGCGGCGCTCCTCGGCACGTGGGGAACGGTCCTGGCCATCATTGTCGTGGCTGGGTCGATGTCTGGCGCCGTCCATCGGCAGTACCGGCTCGAGCGCCTGGACCTGCGCCACGAGCGCGCCCGGACCGCTCAGGTCGGGCGCCTTTCGACGGTCGTCTCGAAGCTCGGCGTCGGAAATATCTTCGCCTGCGGCCAGCCCAACCTCCCGATCGCCTACCAGAGCATCTTTGCCTGGTACGCCGGGATCAAGACGGGCGTGTTGTACGTCAGCCCGGGCTACCTGAAGGCGCACCCACACCCGCTGGTCAACATCTACCCGATCGCTGGCGGCTGGAAGGTGTTTCCGAGCCATGTGGACGCCGCCCATGCGGCGGCGTGCCACCGCATGCGCCTCGTTCTGCGGCGCTGACCCGTGCCCTCGGGGCACGCGACGATGCTGCGCCCGCGGCGGACGAGAATCCGTCGCCGGCGATTGGCCGCGCTCGCGACCGTGGTCGCGCTGATCGTCCTGGCCGCCTTCCTCATCCGTTCCGGCGGCAAATCCGCTCCACCGCCCCTGCCCCTGCCTGGCGTCGGCCAGCCGGCCAAGCCGGGCGACCCGCTCGCCTATGTGCCAGCGCGCGAGCCGGACTTCGCCGCCCGCGCGACCGCCGGCTCAGACCACGTCCTGTTCGTCAAGAGCCCGGGCGGCGCGCTCACCACCGCAGCCCGGGTGGCGGCGTTCCGGCCGCTGATCGACTCCGCCGTGGCCGGCACCGGCATCGACCCCAGCCTGCTCGAGGCGCTCGTGTTCGTCGAGAGCGCCGG
>JAFAZZ010000426.1 GCA_019239375.1 Solirubrobacterales bacterium
GCCGAGCCGATCGCGCGAGCATCCTCGGTTCTGACGCCACCGCGCCCTGGGGGGTCGAGCGACGCCGGATCGACATCATGACCGCCCCGTCAGCGCTCGCCTCCTCCAGTCATTGGACCACGGATCGGGCATCGCGGCTGCGCCCACGGTCGCCCTCAGAGCCGGACCGTGCCGAGGCCCGCCGAAGGTGCCCGGCCGGATCGGACTGCTGCTGCTGATCCTCCTCGGGCTCTCGCTGTTGGCTGCGGTGTCGTCGCTGCGTCCCGTCCTGTCGACCATCCGGCGCATCGATCCGGTGTGGATTGCCGCCGCCATCGCCCTGGAACTTGCTTCATGCCTGAGCTTCGTGGTTCTGTTCCGTTTGTTCTTTGATCGCTTGCGCGCAGGCGACGCGCGGGGGTTGGCCTGGACCGAGATGGCCTCGGGAGCGCTCCTCCCCGGCGGTGGTGGCGGGTGGCTTGGCGATCGGAGGCTGGGTGATCCATCTCACCTGGGTCCCGACGGAGTGGATCGTCCGCCGCTCCGGCGGACTGTTCTGGCTCACCAGCGCCCTCAACAGCGCCACCCTGGTCCTCGCGGGACTGCTACTCGGCGCCGGGGTGGGGGGGCCCTACGCGTTCACGTTGACGATGCTGCCGGCGCTGCTGGCCATCGTCGCGACGCTTGCTGTCGCAGGCCTTCCGCGGATCTTGCGCTCACGTCCGCGTGCGCCGCGCTGGCTCGGCGCCATCAGCGCCGGGGTGCGCGACGCCGAGCAGACGACCTTCCAGTACCCGAGCTGGCGACTGGCCGGTGCGCTCGGCTACCTGTGGTTCGACATGGCCGTGCTGTGGATCATTCTGAAAGGCGTCGGTGAGCCCATCTCGGTACCCGCGCTGGTGCTCGCCTACAGCATCGGCTATCTGGCCGACACGCTGCCGATTCCCCCCGGCCTGGGCGGAACGCTCGCCTACATCCGCCTGCGATCGCGGCTGACCCCGCCGCGATCGCGACCTGCTCGATCGCTCGACGTACCAGGCCGCACCCACCTAATCGAAGGGAACCAGCATGACCTCCCAAGCGCTCGTCCTGCGCCCGACCCGCCACGGCTGGGCCATCTATCTGACCGGCGGCCAGTTGATCGCGCGCTTCCGCGGGCCGGGCGCCCGGGTCCGAGCGCTGCGCTACCTCACGCGGATCGCCAGGATCAGTGATACCTAGCCGGCCACCTATCTGGCCCGCATGCGCAGGTCTTGTCGCGGGATGCTGCGTTTCGGCGCTGCCCCTGCCAGCTCCCGCATCGGCTCGGGCACCCGCGCCCCTCGGCCACCGCGCGAGCATGCGATGGGAGCGCGAGGATGCAGGCCGTGGGCTGGCCCAGACTTCCCGCGTTGGGTTGAGGCACCCGCGATCCGCGGTGCCCGGCTTGGGTGGAGCTCTACCGGTTCTCCTCGTGCTCTTTCTCGGGCTGTACTCATTGGCGACGACGCTGCGGCTGGCCCATCGTCTCAAGCGTTGGGTCGACGGACTTGACCCCGTCAGCCCAGGTGCTCGTCCGGCCCGCGCCCGGGATGAGCAATCGGCCTCCGGCGGTCCGTCATGGTCGCATCGATCCTGAGCGTCGCCCATACCGTCGGCTACCCGACGCTCGTGCTACTGGTGCTGGCAGAGTCAGCCGGCGTCCCCGTCCCGGGCGAGACCGGGCTGATCACCGCGGCGGTGCTGGCGGCACAGCATCGGCTGGAAATCCTGCTGGTGATCGCCCTCGCTGCGGGTGCCGCGATCCTCGGGGATAACCTGGGGTACCTGATCGGGCGCAAGGGCGGGCGTTGGCTCCTGCAACGCCCTGGGCCGTTTGCGCGCCAACGCGCGCACGTCCTTGAGACAGGCGAGCCCTTCTTCGCTCGTCACGGTCCCAAGGCGGTGTTCCTCGGGCGCTGGATCCTCGGCCTGCGGACTTGGGCCTCTTGGCTTGCCGGTGCGAGCCGTATGCCCTGGCGCTCATTCGCTCTCTGGAACGCCGCCGGCGGCATCGGCTGGGCCGCGACGGTTGGCCTGGCGGCCTCTTTCGCCGGCCGGAGCGCCGCGGGTACGCTCACCTTGCTCGGGGTCGCCGGACTCCTCGGTGCGCTGGCGCTGCCGGCGGCGGTGATAGGCCGCCGGCGCAGTCGCCAGCGCGGTCCACCCGGGTCGGGCGAGCGCCGTGAGCCGCCCGCTGACCCCGAGGCGCCTGCGCCCGCCTGAGCCAGCTTGGCCGTGTCTGACCCGCAGCCGGACGGCGTTTCGACGCCTGAGCGGCCCGGGCGAGGCGTTGGGGCGGCTTCACGATTCACAAGATTCATGCGATGCCGGCTCATTACCCGGCGGCGGATGCTGCAGGGGTGATGTTTCGATCCTCAATCGAAAGGCCTCTGATGCCACAGGTCAGCACAAGCGAGTTGTCCGCCGGAGCGGTGCCCGGCGCATCGTCATCGCCATCCGACCTGTCGCCGCTTGACCGCGCGACGCTGATCGTGGCTGGCGTGGTGATCATCGGCGCGGTGATGTCGATCCTCGACGCCACCGTGGTTAATGTCGCCCTGAACACCCTCGGGCGGGAGCTGCACAGCTCGTTGTCAACCATCCAGTGGGTCATCTCCGGCTACACGCTCGCGCTCGCGTCGGTCATCCCGGTATCGGCGTGGGCTGCTGATCGCTTCGGGGCTAAGCAGATGTGGCTCGGGGCGGTGGTGGTGTTCGCGGGCGGGTCGCTGCTGTGCGGGATCGCATGGTCAGCCGGA
>JAFAZZ010000009.1 GCA_019239375.1 Solirubrobacterales bacterium
GACCGCGGCGTCTACGTCGGGCCGGTGCGGATCTCCACGCCGCGGTTGCACCTGCGCGGAGTCGACCGAAGCGGCGTGATCATCGACGGGCGCCACCGCGTCGGCAACGGGATCACGATCACCGCCAATGGCGTATGGGTGGAGAACCTGACCGTCCGCAACTTCGACCGGCGCACGCGCGACGACGCGAGTAACGGCAACGAGATCTGGTGGGGCGGCCTGACCGGTCATCGGACTACGGTCCGCGGCTGGTGGGGTCAGTACTTGACCGCCTATGACACCGGGCTGCTCGGCGGCTACGGGTTGTACGCCGCCCACGCGGTCGACGGGTGGTTCAAGCACGTCTACGCATCGGGCTTCAACGACTCTGGCCTGTACGTGGGCGGGTGCCGCGATTGCCGCGCGGTCGTCCAGGATGCGCTGGTCGAACGCAACGCGGTGGGGTGGACCAGCACGAATGCCGGCGGTCACCTGATCGTCGAGGGCTCGACATTCCGAGACAACGGTGACGGGATCGGCCCCGACTCGGAGTCCGTCTCGGACCTACCGCCGCCGCAGGATGGAGCGTGCAACTCGGCATCGAACCGCATCAAGCTGCCGGTGTTCACCTCGGCACAGATCAGCCGCTGCACGATCTTCCAGCACAACCTGATAGAGGACAACGGCAACCTCGATACCCCCGCGAACTCCGACGTGCTCGAAGCCCCGTGGGGGATCGGCGTGGTTCTCGGCGGAGCTTACGCCGACCTGGTCGAGGACAACACGATTCGAGGCAATCCCAACTTCGGCGTGCTCCTGCTCGAGCGCCCGGACCCGTTCCCGCCCACCCCGCGCACCATCTACTTCCAAGTCAGCGGCAACCGAATCTCGAACAACACGCTCATCGGCAACGCCACTATGCCCGGTAGTGCCGACATCGGCCTCGAGGGCGGAGCCTTCGGCACGCAGTCGGTCAACAACTGCTTCGCGGGCAATACGTTCGTCACCTCGAGCCCCGCGGACATCGAGGGGACGTGGGGCTGCCAGAACGCCACGACGCCCAACGGCGGGTCCGACCTGTTCAGCGAGATCCTCAAGCTGGTCGCGCAGTCCGGGGCGCGGCATTCGGAGCCCCAGCCGCCGCCCCATCGCCAGCCCACGATGCCGCGGCCGTGCCGCGGCGTGCCGCGCAACCCGCTCTGCCGCTGAGGCTCTAGGCCGTCTCCCCGGGCCGGCGCGCGAGCGCGAGACCCGGGGCGGCGTCCTAACCTGTCGCAGGGCATGGCGTCCGTGGTCGTAAAGCTCGGGTCGAGCATCGTCGCCCGTGATCGAGGCGAGGTGCGCGCCGCGGTCCTCGGCCGCATCTGCGACGAGCTCGCGACGCTCCACCGCGGCGGCCGCCAGCCGCTGGTGGTCACGAGCGGCGCGATCGCCCGCGGGATGGGGGTGATGGAGCTGCCGCTGCGGCCCCGGGCGATGGACGAGCTGCAGGCGGCCAGCGCAGTGGGACAGGGCAAGCTCTACCAGGTCTACGACGAGCTGCTGCGCGCCCGCGGGCTCCAGACCGCACAGGTCCTGCTGACGTTCTTCGACATGAGCGCGCGCAGTCACTACGTAAACGCGCGCCAGACGCTGCAAAGGCTGCTCGAGTGGCGGGTGGTTCCGGTGATCAACGAGAACGACACCACCACGACCGACGAGATCTCGTTCGGTGACAACGACTTCCTGGCCGCGCAGGTGGCGATCCTGATCGGCGCCGAGCTGCTCGTGCTCCTGACCGACGCCGATGGCCTGTTCACGGCCGATCCGCGCACCGACCCGACCGCGCGCCTGGTCGACGAGGTCACGTCGTTCGAACAGCTGGACAGTCTGGCCATCGGCCACGCCACCTCCGCGCTCGGATCGGGCGGGATGCGCTCCAAGGTGGTCGCCGCCGAGATGGCGACCGCGGCCGGGATCCCGACGGTGATCGCCAGCGGTTTGTTGCCCGGCGTGATTTTGGCGGCGGCGCGCGGCGAGCAGGTCGGGACCCGCTTCGCGGCGCGTCCGGGGCGCTACTCGAGCTTCAAGCTGTGGCTCAAGTACGCCAAGCCCGCCCGTGGCCGGGTGGTGGTGGACGCCGGCGCGGCCCGGGCGCTGCGGGAGAGCGGGACGAGCCTGCTGCCCGTCGGGATCGTCGAGGTGTCTGGTGAGTTCGACGCCGGCGATGCGGTCGAGATCGCGTTTGACGGCGAGCCGGTCGGCAAGGGGATCTGCAACTACTCGGCGGTCGAGCTGCGCCGGGTGCGGGGCCTCAAATCGGCCGAGGTCCGCGCGCGCCTGCCCCGGGCAACCGAGGAGGCGGTCCACCGCGACTACTTCGTGCTCGCGTAACCTGTTAGGAGCGACATGGCGGTAACCGCGAGCACCGTAGCCGAAACTTGCCTGGCGGCCAAGCGCGCCGCGGGACAGCTTGCGGCGCTGCCCTCCGGGGCTAAGAACGCGGCCCTCGAGGCGACCGCCGCGGCGCTGATCCTGCGCACGCCCGAGATCCTCGAGGCCAACGCGCGGGACCTCGAGGCCGGACGAGAGGCGGGATTGAGCGACGCGCTGATGGACCGATTGGCGCTCGACACGGGCCGAATCTCAGTGATCGCCCGGCAGGTCAGAGACATCGTCGCGCTGCCCGACCCCGTAGGTGAGGTGATCGAGGGACGCCGGCTCTACAACGGGCTCGAGGTGCGCAAGGTGCGTGTCCCGCTCGGCGTGATCGCGGTCGTCTACGAGGCGCGGCCGAACGTCACGATCGACGCCGCGGCGCTATGCCTGAAATCGGGAAACGCAGTGGTGCTGCGGGGCTCCTCGACGGCGGCGGCGTCGAACGCGGTGCTGGCCGAGGTGGCGATCGAGGCGGGGCTGTCGGCTGGGCTGCCCGAGGGCGCGATGGCGCTGGTCGCGGGCGGCGGTCACGAGGAACTCGCGGAGCTGGCCACGCAGGCGGGCGCGATCGACCTGATCGTCCCCCGCGGAGGCGAGGGGCTGAAGGCGGCATTGAAGGGCGTCGCCACCGTGCCGGTCATGTACGCGGCGTCGGGCAACTGCCACGTGTACGTCGACGCCACCGCGTCACTTCCGGATGCGCTGGCCATCACCTTAAACGCCAAGGTCCAGCGGCCGAGCGTTTGCAACGCCGCCGAGACGCTGCTCGTCCATGAGGCGGTGGCGGACGAGTTCCTGCCCACGGTGCTCGGCGAGCTAGCCGCTGCCGGGGTTGAGCTTCGCGGCGACGCGCGGACGCGGGCGGCCGCCGAATCGGCGGCCGCCGTGGCGCCGGCGACCAACGAGGATTGGGCGACGGAATATCACGCCCTGACCCTCGCGGTGGGAGTTGTGGGATCAGTCGCCGAGGCGATCGAGCACATCAACCGCTACGGGTCCGGGCACTCGGAGGCGATCGTGACGCGCGACACCGAGGCAGCCCGGGCATTCCAGCTGGGCGTGGACGCCGCTTGCGTGTACGTCAACGCATCCACGCGCTTCACCGACGGCGGCGAGTTCGGGATGGGAGCCGAGATCGGCAACTCGACCCAGAAGCTGCACGCCCGCGGCCCAATCGGCCTGCGCGAGCTCTGCACGTTCAAGTACCTGGTCGAGGGCGTTGGCCAGGTTCGGGCCTGACCCAGCCCGGGCATCAGGACTCTGTGCGGATCGGCATTCTCGGCGGAACGTTCAATCCGCCGCATCTTGGTCACCTGATCTGCGCCCAGGAGGCGTACCTTCAGCTGGGCTTGGACCGAGTGACGCTGATCCCGGCACGGGTACCGCCGCACAAGGCCGTCGAGGACGAGCCGGGGGCGGAGCACCGGCTCGAGCTGTGCCGCCTGTCCATCCGCGGCGACGAGGAGCGATTCGACGTCTCGGACTTGGAGATCGTCCGCGACGGACCGTCATACACGGTCAGTACCCTTGAGGAACTGCATTCTCGAGCGCCAGATCACGAGCTGTTTTTGATCGTCGGGGGTGACATCGCCGCGGGCCTGCCGGGTTGGCGGGCGCCCGGGCGCGTGCTGTCGCTGGCTACGCTGGCCGTGGCCAAGCGGCGCGGCACCTCGCGGGCCGCGGTGGACGACGCGCTACATGGCTTGCGCGGCGGCGAGCGCGCCCAGTTCTTCCGCATGCCGCGGATCGGGATCTCGTCGACCATGCTCCGCGACCGGGTGCGAGCCGGAGAGCCGATCAAGTACTACGTGCCCGATGCGGTCGTCAGCTACATCGAGCGACACCGTCTGTATGCCAGGATAGGCTCAGTGGGATGATGCGATCGGCGGCCGCGAGCAGCGGAAATCAGATGACTCCGCAGGATCTGGCCCGCGCGATCGTGGATTACGCGTCCGACCGCAAGGCGATCGACATCGTCCAGCTCGACCTGCGCCGGATGATCGGCTACACGGACTACTTCGTGATCTGCTCGGGCCGGACCGAGCGCCAGACCAAGGCCATCCACGACTCCATCTACGTGGGGTTGAAGTCGACCCACCGCAGGCTTCCCGAGCGGGTAGAGGGTCTACCCGGGGCTCGGTGGATCCTGATGGACTATCTGGATGTGGTCGTCCACGTATTCGTGCCCGAGACGCGCGAGTACTACCGCCTCGAGCAGCTGTGGGGCGAGGCGCCGGCGCAGGCGCTCCGAGCGGGATCCTCGTAGCGGCGCGCGGGGCGTGGGCACGCGCGGAGCGAAGCGGGCGGCGGGCGAGCGCGGAGCGGCGCACCCACGGAAGTGAGCCCGCACTTCACGCTGCTGGCGGCGGTGCTCCTCGGGCTCCTCGGGTTCGCCGTCGGCGTGTTCGGGACGCTCGTCGGTGCCGGCGGCGGCTTCATCCTCACCCCGGTCCTGCTGCTCGTCTATCCCCAGAGCTCGCCGGCGCTGATCACCGCGATCAGCCTGATCGTGGTGTTCTTCAACGCGGGCTCGGGATCGATCGCCTACGCGCGGCAGAAGCGGATCGACTACCGCTCGGGAAGCGTGTTCGCGCTCTGCACACTGCCCGGGGCAGTGGTCGGCGTCCTGGTGGCGGACAAGGTCTCGCGGCCGGGGTTCGACGTGATCATGGGCGTGGCGCTGACCGCCCTGGCCTGGTGGCTGGTACGAGGGCGTAAGCAGCCCAACGGCGGCCATGGCGGCGGCGGGACGGCGCGAACGATCGTCGACCGCGATGGGAACCTCTACCGGTATGGCGTGAACGTGCGGCTCGGGGCGCTGTTCAGCTTGGCGGTGGGATTCGTCTCGAGCTTCCTGGGGATCGGCGGCGGGGTGGTGCATGTCCCGGTGCTGGTCACCGTGCTCGGGTTCCCGACGCACGTCGCCACCGCCACCTCGCACTTCGTGCTCGCCTGGATGGCCCTCGTGGCCACGCTCACCCACGTGGCGGTTGGCACCTTCCACGGGGGAGTCGGGCTGCGTCGGTCGGCGGCCCTGTCGGTGGGCGTGGTGCTCGGCGCGCAGCTCGGGGCATTGCTCTCGCAGAGGCTGAGCGGTACGGTGATCCAGCGGCTGCTGGCAGTGGGGTTGCTCGTGCTCGGCGTGCGGCTGGTGTTGAGCGTGGTGCTGTGACGACGCGCGATCGTCCGGGGGCGTTACCCCGGGAAACCAGCCAGCGCGCGGACCAGGCGAGCGCCGTCGGCTGTGCCCAGGCCGCTCGCCAGGTCGTATCCCGGCACGGCCTCGAAGCCGTGCACCGTGAACCGGCGGCCTTTGAGGGGCGCCAGCTGCTGCGTCCCGAAGACCGAATTATTGCCGGCGGTGATGTCGGTGAGCGGCGAGCCCGGGCCGTCGCCGATCGCGTACAGCGCGGGGTTCAGCCACCCGAGGTCGTGACCAGCGGCCTGATCGGCGATGGCGACGATGGCCGCGAACAGCGGCGTCGCCTCGCTCGTGCCGCCGATGAGGTGGAACGAGGGGCCGTCCAGTCCGTCAGCGGAGTTCACCACGCTCATGTACACGAGGGCGGCGCCTTGGACCGCGGCGCTCATGCTGACGTCGGGCGTCCCGCGCGCACTCCCCACGGTGCCGGCGACGGCGTTCTGGTATGACGGCCGCCTGAACACCCTGGAGACGCCGCCGCCGCCCGCGTAGGGGCCGCTTGACCTCGTGGTGTCGTTCCAGACGCTGTCCGGCCGGGTGCGGGTGCGCTTCCTGCTGAGATGCACCTGCGTTCCGCCTACCGACGTCACGAGAGGGTCGGTGGACGGCCAGCTGGCGACCCGGAACGGAAAGTAGTTGGAGGCGCCGTCTGACGTGTCGATCGCGGACTCGCCGGTCGCGCCGCTGTCGCCCGAGGCGCTCAGCACGGTAATCCGATGGACGAGCGCGTTGAAGTAGGCGCTGCGGAGCGCGTAAATCGAGCGTCGGCTGGGGAACGTCTCCTCGGCCGTGCCGAAGCTCTGGCTGATCACGTCGCCGAGCCGATGGTCGACCACGTAGTTTTCGGCCTCGATTATTGGCGGGAAACCCTTCACGCCGACGGTCTCGTCGACCGGTGTCTCGACCAGCAGGATGTTCGCGCCCGGGGCCATGGCGTGGGCGTATTCGACATCGAGCGTGGTCTCGATGGCCCACTCGCCCCTGTCGAAGTTGGTCCGGCTGTAGCGGGGGACCGCCCCCGCCGGCTGGATGATCCTGAACGACGGCGGCGCGGGCAGGTGGAACACGTGGTCGAACGTCGCCAGGTCGTTCTTGATTCTCGGCGACCCGAACGAGTCCACGAGCACAATCGTCCTGCCCTTGCCGGTGAGACCCGCCTTGTAAAGCGGGCCCATGTCGTAGGCCTGCTGGAACTCGCTTGGCCGGTAGCACGCGATCCGCAGCTGCGCTCGGCACCGTCCTGTTGTCGGCGCCTGCGCGAAGGCGCGGTGGACGAACTGGTGAAACGGTGATGCGCCCGCGGGAGGGCTTCCCAGCCCAAGCAGCGCCAGAAGTGCCCCGGCAGCGCCGGCCAGAGCGCTGATCCTGCTCACGCGCACATTCGCCCCCTTCTTTTCGATTCGAGCGCCCCAAACGCCCTCGGTGATTCCCCGAGGATTGAAGCAGGTCGGCTACATGGCCGCGAGCAACGGCGGCGCCACTTCCTTCTTGCGGCTCATCACCCCGGGGAGCTCGATCTGGCTGTCGTGGGCCGGCGCGCCGAAGGCGCGCGCCACGTTCGCCACGTCGCCGTCAACGAGCAGGTCGGTTCCCTTGCTCAGCACGTCGGTGACCATCAGCGCGTAGAGCTGGAGGTCGCGGCTCTCGCGCGCCTTGTGCATCGCGGCGACAAGCTCCTGGCTGCGATCGAGCAGCGCCTTGCCCACCACCTCGATCTGAGCGATGCAGATCTGGTGGCCGCTCGAGGCGTGGTACTGCTTCGCATCGCGCGAGATGATCTCCTCAGCGCTGACTTCAGAGACATCCGAGGTGGCCTCGAACATCTCGCGGCCGTACTCCGCCGCCTCGAGGGCGAGCACCCGCTCCAAATACTCGACGACCTGGCGGTCGCGCTCGGTGGTCGTCGCGGAGTTCAGAATGATCGTGTCGGACATGACCGCACCGAGGAGCATCATCGCCGTCGTCGGGCTCGGCTCCATTCCGGCTTGACGGAAGCGCTCGACGACGAGGGTGGCGGTCGATCCGACGGGATCGAACGTGGCGGTCACCGGAATCCGTGTTTCGATCGAGCCGATGTGATGATGGTCGAGGATCTCGACGATCTCCGCCTGCTCGACTCCGGCCACGCTCTGAGCCTGTTCGGCGTGGTCGACGAGCAGGACCCGCCGCTGAGGTGGCGCGACCAGGTCCGAGCGGGTGATCAGCCCGACAGGACGGCGCTGCGGATCGATGACCACGGCGGCGCCGTAGTAGCTCTCCTTGATCTGCTCGGAGATGTCCTCGACGAGGAACTCCGTGGTGGCGGTCAGCGGGTCGGCCTCCATCAGCGCGCCGCAGGGCGCCGCCAGCGTGATCATCCGGCCGGAGACGTAGCTGTCGAGCGGCGAGACGATGACGGCGATGCCCCGCTCCTTCGCGGAGGCGAGGATCTCGTCGCTGGGATCTGAGTCGTTTGAGAGAACGAGGAGCTGCGCGCCACGCTCGATGGCGAGGTGCTGAGCGTCTTCGCGATTGCCGACCACCACGATGTCCCCTGGGGAGGCGCCGCTCCGGGAGGGATCCATCGAGTGAACCCACACGCGGCCGGAGAGCGGCTTGTCATCGCCGGTTAGGAGCCGGCCGCCGAGCACCTCGACGATGGCCGAGACGCGGGTCGGGGCATCCTGGAGCGTCGAGGCGCCGCGCGTTTCGCGGATGTAGCGGCGCGCGAGCGCCCGCTCGGTGAGGATGCCGACCAGGGCCCCGTCGTCAGCGACCACGGGGACGAGCTCGAGTCCCGCCCGCGCCATCTCCAGGCCCGCCTCGCGGATCGGGGCCTGGACGCTCGTGATCGGGAAGCTCGACTGCATCACGTCGCAGGCACGCACCATCACGTGGGGAAGGAACCGGGGCTGGGTGGCGCCGCTGCGCTCGAGCAGCCAGCGGGTTTGCGCGTTGCACTCGCCGAGCCGGGCGGCCACGTAGTCGTTGCGGGTATCCAGTCGGCCCTTTAGCTCGGCATAGCCGATGGCCGACGCGATCGAATCGGCGTCGGGGTTCCGATGTCCGGTCACATAGATGGTCGCCATGGCGGTCGATTATCGCCGGTGAGCGCGATGGCGCGATAGCGTCCGGGGCGAACTTGACGCCAGCGGCTTCGAGCTGCCATCCCCGATCCGAACTAAAGAGGGAGCACATGCCGTCCGCACCCCAGATCCTGCCCACCCAGATCCAGCAAGGAAGCGCTCCCGGCGTGACTTACCGCCTCGAGGGCGAGCTTGTCCCGGTCCTGCACATGGCGCTGGACGGGCGGGTTCCCGTGTACTTCGAGCATCACGTGCTGCTGTGGAAGTACCCGGAAATGGTGATCGGGCTCCATCCCCTGGGCCGGGGGCTCAAGCGGCGGGTGTTCGGCGGGATGCCGCTGCTGCTGCTCGAGGCGCAGTCGCCCGGGGAGATCGCTTTCAGCCGCGACGCGCCCGGCCATATCGTCGCGCTACACCTCCAGGCCGGCGAGGGAATCATGGCGCGCGAGCATCAGTTCCTGGCCGCGACGGGCGGGGTGCAGTACGACTACAGTCGCCAGAAGGGCTTCGCCAACATGCTCTACGGGGGCGGGTTCTGGGTCGACCACTTCTTCGGCGGCGATCACGAAGGCGTCGTGTGGATGCACGGTTACGGGAACGTGTTCGAGAAGCTCCTCGAGCCGGGCGAGACGATCGACATCGAGCCGGGCGGGTGGCTCTACCGTGACCATTCCGTCCAGATGACACAGGAGGTCTACGGCTTCAAGACGGGCCTTCTGGGCGGCGGCGCCGGCAACCTCGTCTTCAACCGCTTCACTGGCCCGGGCCGGGTCGGCCTTCAGAGCGCCTACTACCACCCGACCGTCCAGGAGGGCTCCGGCGGCGACTCGCAGCGGCGCGGGGGCGACATGCTCGGCGGGATCATCGGTGGGCTGCTCGACAACTGACGTGCTGCGCGTGAGCCCGTTGCGTCCGCACCCGGGCCGGCCCGGCGCCGGCCGGCGTGCCACGGCGACGCACCTGCGCCGGCTGAGCCCCGGCCGGCGTGCCACGGCGACGCACCTGCGCCGGCCGAGCCCCGGTCGGTGCGGAGAGGGAACGCCGTGAGCTTCTCGCCCGGGCACCTCGCGTCGCACCCGCTCCCGCCGGGGATCGTCGGCGCACTCGGCCTGAGCGGCTACCAGCTCCTAGTCGACGTGGCCGGGGTGGGTACCGGCCGGCTCGGCTCGCACGCCTTCCTGCTCGTCGCGCCCGAGCCCGACCCCTCGCTACTGGACGCCGGCACCCAGATCTCGCTGCACCAGCCGCGGCTCAAGGACGAGACGGAGGCGTCCGCCTTCGGCCAGCTGGCGGCCCAGCTCGGCTATTTACGATTGTCGGGGTACCGCCTGGCGCTCGAGCGGGCGGGCCTGCGCAGCAAGGTCAGCCTGGTCAACCCGGCCACCGGCGCAATCGCCGCGGTGATCCCGGACAAGGCGCCGGGGCGCCTGTTCGGTGGTGGCGCGAGTGCTCCGAAGCTCCTGGCGGCCGTGCGGGGGCTGCCGGCGGCAGGCCCTCCGCCGGACCTCGAGAGTCCGGAGTTGCTGCGCCAGGTCCTGTTGGCCCTCGCGCTGCGTGACGAATCGATCGGTGGCGCTGAGGCGGCCGAAGTCGCCGATCGCGCGCTCGAGCTCGTGCGCCGTGGCGGCGGCATGGATCCGCCGGCGGCGCTCGAGGCCGCGAAGCAGGACCGTACCTCCTAGTCCGGCCGGCGGCGCAGGTTCGCGGGGTGGGCATGATCCCGACGGTCACGCGGATCCGTTCGCCGCCGCAGGAGGGAAGAGGGACGCGACCGCGGCCGTGCCGGACTGCGGGGCGCGTGGCGGCGCCACCGCGGGGGCGGGGCGCGGGGTGACCGCGGGCGCGGGTGGCGGCGCGGCGGCGATGACGCGTGGTGGGACGACGACGGGGGCGGATGCCGGCGCGGCCGCGGTCAGTCTGATCATGGGCTTCCCACGGCGCGTGACGATCACGTCCTCGCCGGCGGCGACGCGATCGATCCATGATCCGAACCCGTCACGGCACGCGTCAGCGCTGACCGTCGCTGTCGCGGACTGCGGGTCCGGAGAGTGGAGCTGAGGGGATTCGAACCCCTGACCTTCGCGCTGCCAGCGCGACGCTCTAGCCAACTGAGCTACAGCCCCGTCGAATGCGAAGTCCTCGGCAAGGTTAATGCATACCTGCTGGCGGTTGCGCGAAGGGGTCAGGCGAAGGTAGATGCACTGCTTGCACGCGCACCGCGAAGCTGGCAGCAGGAAGGATCGGTCGAGCTCACCGCAGTACACGCCGATGAGGTCGATCTCACGTTCGTCGTAAGTGCGGCAGACCTGGCCGCGTGGCGTGTAGTGCGACGTTCGGAGCACGGCGATCACGACATCGCGGCTTGCGCTCAACCGCCCCCACTTGCACTGCACCCGCATCAGTTGATCGCCGAGCTCGAGGATCAGGTCGGCACGCGAGTGCTCGTTGAGCGGCTTGAACACCGGGATGCCCAACTTCACCGCCGCGGTGGCGATCTCAAGTTCGGCTACCGCACCCTTGTCATTGCTGTTCATGCGAACCTATGTTCGCGTGAGCGCCGGACGGAAGGGGCCCCGTTAGCGCGCAGCGAATTGCTCATCTTGCACAGATTGGACATGAGCTCAGGTCCCTCGGAGGTGACACCATCGGCGCGGGCGCCCTCCAGCAGCCCGACGGCGCGCTCCTGGACCTCGCGCGCCACCGCGACCGCCACTCTCAAAGTAACCTCCTCGTGGCGGTGGACGAACGACGCTACGAGCCCAAGCGGATAGAGCCTAAGTGGCAGGAGATCTGGGCGCGCGAGCGCACCTGGGAGGTACCGAACGACCCAGAGAACACCGACCATCGGGAGAAGTCGTACGTGCTCGAAATGCTGCCCTACCCGAGCGGGGAGCCGCACATCGGGCACCTCAAGAACTATGCGTTGGGCGATGCCATCGCGCACTTTCACCGGCGGATCGGGCGCCGCGTACTGCATCCGATGGGTTATGACGCGTTCGGCCTGCCGGCGGAGAACAACGCGATCAAGACCGGCGTGCAGCCGCGGGTAGCGACCGACCGCTCAATCGCCGCGTACCGGCACTGGTTCCACCGCTGGGGGATCTCGATCGACTGGAGCCGCGAGCTCGGCACGCACGAGCCCTCGTACTACCGCTGGACGCAGTGGATCTTCCTGAAGCTGTTCGAGCGAGACCTGGCCTACCGCAAGACCGCCGCGGTCAATTGGTGCCCGAACGACCAGACGGTGCTGGCCAACGAGCAGGTGATCGACGGACGGTGCGAACGCTGCGGCCATCTGGTCGAGGTGCGCCAGCTCGAGCAGTGGTTCTTCCGCATCACCGACTACGCCGACCGGCTACTCGACGATCTCGACGCGATCGAGTGGCCCGAGCACGTCAAGGCCATGCAGCGCAACTGGATCGGGCGCAGCGAGGGCGCTGAGGTGGTTTTCCGCTGCCAGGAGCTGGCGATCGACTACCCGGTCTTCACTACGCGGCCCGACACTCTTTTCGGCGCGACCTTCTTCGTGATGGCGCCGGAGCATCCGGATGTGTTCAAGCTGGCCGAGGGCACCGAGTACGAGCGGGAAGTGCACGAGTATGTGAACCGGGCGCTCACCGAGACGCCCGAGCAGCGGGGCGCGGTTGACAAGCCGAAGACGGGTGTGCCGCTCGGGCGCACGGTCGCCAATCCCGTCAACGGCGAGCAGATCCCGATGTTCGTCGCCGACTACGTGCTGATGGAGTACGGCACCGGCGCGGTCATGGCGGTACCGGCGCACGACCAGCGCGACTACGACTTCGCCGTGGCGTTCGACCTGCCGATCCGCCAGGTGGTGGCGCCGCAGGGCGCGGACGGGCAGGTCGGTCAAGATGGAGCGTTCACCGCCCACACCGAGAACGAGGTCCTGATCAACTCGGGGCGGTTCTCCGGCATGAACGCCGTCGAGGGACAGGAGCGCATCGTCGAGTGGCTCGACCGCGAGGGCGAGGGTCACTTCTCGGTGAACTACAAACTGCGCGACTGGCTGGTCTCGCGCCAGCGCTACTGGGGCTGTCCGATTCCGATCGTCTACTGCGGCTCCTGCGGCATGGTGCCCGTGCCCGAGGAGCAGCTGCCGGTCGAGCTGCCCGACATCGAGGACTACCAGCCCAAGGGCCGCTCACCACTGGCCGCCGCCGAGAACTGGGTCAATGCGGCCTGTCCGAACTGTCGCGGCCCGGCGAAGCGCGAGACCGACACCATGGACACTTTCGTCGACTCGAGCTGGTACTACCTGCGCTACTGCGACGCGCGCAATGACCAGGCGGCGTGGGACCGTCAGGTGCTGCGCCGTTGGATGCCCATCGACCAGTACATCGGCGGCGTCGAGCACGCGATCCTGCACCTGATGTACTCGCGCTTCTTCGTCAAGGCGCTCACCGACATGGAGCTGCTCGATGTCCAGGAGCCGTTCCAGGCCCTGTTCACGCAGGGGATGATCCTCGGCCCGGACGGCAACAAGATGTCCAGCTCCAAGGGCAACGTGATCGCGCCGAGCGACATCATCGAGCGCTTCGGCGCGGACGCGGCTCGCTGCTATGTGCTCGTCATCGGCCCGCCCGACCAGGACGCCGCGTGGGCGACGACGGGCATCGAAGGTGTCCACCGCCGGCTGCTGGGTCGGCTCTGGCGGCTTGCCGACGAGCTCGCCGACCAAGGCCACGGCCAACCCACGCGCGCGACCCAGCCGGTCGATCCAGAGGGCGACGCGCTGACCATCGTCCGCAAGGCGCACTGGGCCATCGAAAAGGTGACCCGGGACGTGGCGACGCGGTTTGCCTTCAACACCGCGCTGTCGGCGATCATCGAGCTGATCAACGAGATCTATCGATATCCCGACGCGGACCCGCAGGCGCGGCGGTTCGCAACGGGGACGGCGGCATCGCTGGTGTTCCCCTTCGCGCCACATCTGGGGGCTGAGGCGTACGAGATGCTGACCGGACGGCGAGTCTGGGAGGAGCCGTGGCCCGACGCCGACCCCGAAATGCTCCTGACCGAGACATTTGAGCTGGTTTGCCAGGTGAACGGCAAGGTCAGGGATCGGGTCAGCGCCCCGACCGGCGCGGCACGCGACGAGCTCGAGCGCCTGTGCCTGGAATCACGCGGCGTGCAGGCGCATCTCAACGGGCAAGAGATCGCCAAGGTCATCGTCGTGCCGGACAAGCTGGTCAACGTCGTCGTGCGCTGAGCGGCGGCGGCGCACCGGCCGTAGGTTGCACTGGTGAGCCGACGACTGACCGGCCGATCCGGCTCATAAACTGGACCACGATGACCGCGTTCAAGGCCGCCTACCTCATCCACGGCGACGACCACGGCCGGATCGCGGAGCGCCGGCGCCGACTCCGCGCCCTGGCCGAGAAGGAGAGCGGCGCTCAAGGAATCGAGCTGTTCGAGGGGGAAGCGGCCACGCCCGAAGCAGTCGCGACTGCGCTGCGCGCCCTCACGTTCGCCATCGGCCGCCGGTTTATCGTGGTCGATGGGGTCGAAAGGTGGACCGACAAGCAACTCGAGCCGCTGCAACCGGCCCTCAAAGCAATTCCACCTGACACCACGCTGGCTTTCTTCGCGCGCGAAGACAGCCGGAACAAAGCGCCGCGAAAACTGCTCGACGCGGTCAAGAAGGCGGGCGGCGATGTCAGCGCGGAAGAGAGCGTCAAGCCGTGGGAGCTCCCCAAGTGGGTGATGGCACGCGCGCGCGAGTTGGGCCTGCAACTCGAACCAGATAGCGCGCGGGCGCTGATCTCCCATGTTGGTGACCGCCAGCAGCGGCTCATGCGCGAGCTGGAGAAGCTCGCTCTGTACGCCGGTTCGGGCGCGCGGATCGACAGCACGATGATCGACGAGCTGACCGCGCCGTCGGCCGAGCACCGAGCCTGGTCGCTGGCCGACGCGATTCTGAGCGGCGATCGGCAGGCGGCTACGAGCCTCTACCTGACCCTACGCAGCCAGGGCGAGCGTCTGCCCGGCCTTCTGTACTGGATGAGCACGCGGGTCCGCGCCGCCCACGAGATCGCCACGGCGCTCGAGGCCGGCGAAGGCGCCGCCCAGATCAAGCGCCGGCTGCGAATGCCCTCGCGGGCCGCCGATCGCCTGATCGCCGACGCGGGACGCGCCGGCGCCGACAAACTTCAGCGAGCGATCGAGCAGCTGGCCGACCTCGAGCTTGCTTCCCGTGGCGGGGGCAGCGGCGCCGCCGGGGAGGACACGGCCGCGCTGCTGGCCATCCAACGCGTGGCGGGCTAGAACAGGTGCAGCAACAGCGCGGCGATCAGCGCGATGAGCACCACGACCACCGCCGGCAGGAAGTGCAGCAGCCGATGACCCTCGCGGCGGAACGCCGGAGGCGCGTTGGCCGCGTTTCGCATCACGAGCGCGGCGCCGCGAGACGCCACCGCGTCGTCGCGCTCCACCCGCAGCTGCTCGACGTTGGCGGTCAACGAGTCGCGCTCTGAGGCCGCCTTGGCACGCGCGCTCAGGGCTTCGTCCCGCGCGCGCAACGCCGCATCGCGCTCGTCGCGCAGAGCGTCACGGTCGGCTGCGAACTCGTCGCGCTCGCCCAGCGCGCTCTCCTGCGACGCGAGCGCCGCGGCGGCCTTGGCCGCCATCGCGTCGCGCTCGTCGATCGCCGCCCGGCGCTCGGCCAGCGCCTCGTCGCGCGCGGCGAGGGCGGCATCGCGCAGCCGCATCGCCTGCTCGCGGGCCTGCACCGCCTCGGCGCGCTCGGCCGCCGCCGCGTCGCGGAGGGCCAGTGCCTCGCCGCGAGCGCGCATCAGCCGTTCGCGCTCCTCGGCGGCCGCCTCGTGTGCCAGGCGGGCGGCGTCGCGTGCGCCCGACACCTCCTCGAGCTTGGCGCCACGCCGCTCGAGCTCGCTCGATAGCTCGGCGATCTCCGCCTCCTTGCGCTCTAGCTCGCGCGCCAGACGGTGGATCTCACGGCGCGCCTTGACGAGCTCGGGCGAAGGTGGGTGAGGTCGCCTCGTCGGGGCCGGCGCCTCGGCACCGGCACCGGGCCGCCGGCGGCGGCGCGCGCGCTGCGCGCCCGGCATGGGAAGCGGGATCGTGATGTCGGGAGCCACGTTGAGCTCGGCCTCGACCCAGTGATCTTCCTGCTCCCCGTAGGGGAACGTGGCCTTCCAGGGCTCGCCGTCCTCGGCCGCCCATGGTTTGTGATCGAGGTCGGCGAGAAGCCGCCGGTGCTCCTCGTCGGCGACCAGCGTGAGGCTCGGCCGGATGAAGCGCCGGCCGCGAACGCCAAACCAGCGACCGTTCACCTCGAGCCGATCGCCATTCGCCATCTCGATGCGATCGAGCTCGAAGGCGACGCCGCTCGCTGCAGTGCTGGCCACCTCGACAGCTTCCGCCATCAGGGCGCCGAGGTTACCGATTCGCGCTCGCCGGGCGCCGTCTCGCAACCGGGGTTGCAGGTTGCGCTAGCCGCGAAGGAGCCGCGCCGCGCGCGACTTCTTGCGCGCGCCCGCGTTGCGATGCAGCGCCCCGCGCTTGACGGCCTTGTCGATCGTCCGCACGAGCTCGCGATGCTCGGCATCGGCCTGCGCGCCGTCGCCGTCCGCCACCGCGCGCTCGAGGCGGCGGAAAAACGTCTTGATCCTGGAGGTGTAGCGGCGGTTCTCGAGTCGCTCGCGCTCGGCACGCGCAATCCGCTTCTTCTGTGACTTGATGTTGGCCATGAGGGCGGGAGGGGTCGCCGCAGCCTTTTCCGCCGCGGCGCAGCCCTACTATAGCCGCCCTGGTCCAGATCGATACGCACACCACCTCCGGCGACGGGCTGCCGCCGGGACCGCCCGCGCCGCCCGGCGATGGGGCACCGCCAAGCGAGCCGCTCCGGCCGCCTGGCCGGCGCATCGCGGTTAACACGGCGATCTTCGCGTTCGCCACCGCGATCTCACGCGTGGCCGGACTGGCGCGCGAGGTCGTGCAGGCCGCCTTCTTTGCCACGAGCGCGGCGGCGTCGGCGTTCACCCTCGCCTCACAGGTCCCGAACCTGTTCAGCAACCTGTTCTCCCAAGCAGCGCTCTCCGCGGCGTTCGTCCCCGTGTTCACCGAGCTGCTCGTCAAAGGTCGTAAACGCGAGGCATTCCGCCTCGCCTCGACGCTGTTCTGGGTGATCCTGGTCGCGCTGGGCGCCCTCACACTGTTGTGGCTGGGCGTAGCCGACCTCGTGGTCCCGCTGTTCACCGGCGGCGGCGGGATCAGCAACGGCCTGACGGCCGGTCTCTCGCGGGTGCTCTTCCCGGTCGTGCTGCTGCTCAGCCTGACCGGGCTGCTCGTGGGCATCCTGCAGTCCTACGACGAGTTCACTGTTCCCGCCATCGCGCCCGCGGTGTGGAACCTGGTGATCCTCGTCGGGCTGATCGCGCTCTATCCCCGCTTTCACGGCGTGGAGCGCATCTATGCGTACGCGATCGCCTGGCTGGCCGCGACCGTGGTGCAGTTCCTGATGGTGGCGGCGGCGCTGCGGCGCGTGGAATTCCGGCTGTCGTTCGCGGTCGACTGGCGCGACCCACGGGTCAAGCAGGTGCTGATCCTGTTCCTGCCGGTGACGATCAGCGTCGGGATCATCAACCTCGACATCTTCATCAACGCGGGCTTCGGGTCGCTGGTGTCCACGCACGCGCCGGCCGCGATCAACAACGCGTTCCGGATCTACATGCTGCCTCAGGGCATCTTCAGCGTCGCCGTCGCCACCGTGCTATTCCCCACGCTGAGCCGGATGGCCACGCGCAGGGACGCCTCCGGGATGCGAAGGGCGATCGGCAACGGGATGCGCCAGATCAACCTGCTGCTGATCCCGTCGGCGGCGGTGATGCTCGTGCTGGCCACCCCGATCACACGGCTCATCTACCAGCACGGTCACTTCGGCTCGTATTCGACGCACCTCGTCTCGACCGCGTTGTTCTGGTTCGCGGTGAGCCTTCCGTTCAGCGGGATAAATCTGCTGTTGACCCGGACCTTCTTCGCGCTCCAGCGTCCCTGGATCCCAACCAAGCTGGCCGCGCTCAACTTGGTGGTCGACGTGATCGTGAGCGTCGCGCTTTACAAGCCGCTGGGAATTGCCGGTTTGGTGATCGGAACAGCCGTGGCCAACGTCGTCATGGCGTGGCTGCAGCTGCACCGCCTGCGCATCGGCTTCAACGGCTACCTGGAGGGGGGCCAGACGTTGATGATCACGATGCGGATCCTGGCTGCCACCGTCATCATGGCCGCGGCCGCGTGGGGCATCTGGACCGTCCTGGACCACCTGCTCGGGCGGTCGCTCTCGGCCGAGATCGTGGCCATCGGGGTGGCGACGATCGCCTCGGGGGCGCTCTACGCGAGGCTCGTGCTGACGATGCGCATCCCCGAAGCGCGCCAGATCCAGCAATTGATCCTCGGGAGATTGCGCGGACGCTAGGCTGCGACCCGATGCCCGATCTGCCCGATGTGTATCGCCGCCACTTCGAGGACCCTCGCCGGGAGCGGGCGCTGCTCAGCGCGATCGGCTTTACCACGTCGTTCGCCGTTGCGCGCGGGATAACCCACGCGATCCGCGCCGAAGTCGGCCCCTTCCACAACATCAGCGAAGGAGGCACGCACATCCACCACTCGACCTTCGGCATCCTCGGACTGCTCGGCCTGGGCTACGCCTGGACCTACCGGTGGGGAATCGGGCCGGAGCCGGGCGGCCGCTGGCCCTCGCGGATCACCACCATCCTGTACGGCATCGCGTCGGCCCTGACCCTCGACGAGTTCGCGCTCTGGCTGGACCTCAAGGACGACTACTGGAGCAAGCAGGGGCGCAAGTCGATCGACGCCGTGACCATCTTCGCCGGCCTGCTGACGATTGGCGCCGCCGGCCGTCCGGCGCTGCAGGAGCTCGGACTACTGCCGAAGCTGCTCGAGCGCAAGGCTGAATAACGGGCCTCGCCCGTGGCCCCCGCCGCAAGTACACCCGCTTCGAGGCGAAGCCCAGCCCCAATACCCTAGAAGCATGGCCGATCAGGCCCACATCCGGAACTTCTCGATCATCGCGCACATCGACCACGGCAAGTCGACGCTGGCTGATCGCATCCTCGAGCTCACCCACACCGTCGACCCCCGCGCGATGCGCGCACAGGTGCTCGACTCGATGGAGCTCGAGCGCGAGCGCGGCATCACGATCAAAGCGCAGGCGGTGCGGGTGTTCTACGAGGCCGGCGATGGCCAGACGTATCAGCTGCACCTGATCGACACCCCCGGCCACGTCGACTTCACCTACGAGGTCTCTCGGTCGCTGGCGGCGTGCGAGGGGGCCCTGCTCGTGGTCGACGCCAGCCAGGGCGTCGAGGCCCAGACGGTGGCCAACACGTATCTGGCGATCGACTCCGGGCTCGAGCTGATCCCCTGTCTGAACAAGGTCGACCTGCCCGGAGCTGAACCCGAGCGGGTCGCCGAGGAGGTGGCCGAGCTGCTCGGCGAGCCGGCCGATCAGGTCCGGCGGATCAGCGCCAAGACCGGGTTCGGGGTCACCGACGTCTTGGACGAGCTGATCGAGCGCGTGCCCCCGCCGACCGGAGATCCGGACAAGCCTCCCCGCGCACTGATCTTCGACTCGGAGTTCGACCAGTACCGCGGCGTGATCGCCTACATCCGGGTCGTCGACGGCACCTTCACCAAGGGCGAGGCGATCCGGGCCATGCAGGCCGGCACCGAGGCGGAGATCGACGACATCGGCTTCTTCACCCCGCAGATGACATCGGCGGCCGGGCTGCGCGCTGGCGAGGTGGGCTTCCTGATCACCGGGATCAAGGACGTGACCCGGCTCCGGGTCGGCGACACGCTGACGACCAAGCGAAATCCCGCCGGCGAGCCGCTGCCCGGCTATCGCGAGGTCAAACCGATGGTCTTCTGCGGCCTGTTCCCGATCGACTCCGACGACTACCCGGACCTGCGGGACGCGCTTGAGAAGCTGTCGCTCAACGACGCGGCGCTGTCCTGGGAGCCCGAGACGAGCGACGCGCTCGGGTTCGGATTCCGCTGCGGGTTTCTCGGGTTGTTGCACATGGACATCGTGCGCGAGCGCCTCGAGCGCGAGTACGACCTCGAGCTGCTGGCCACGATGCCGAGCGTGGAATACGAGGTGACACTCAGCGACGGCAGCATCATCCCTGTGCATAGTCCCGCCGACATGCCCGACCCGGCGCGGGTCGCGTCGGTCCGCGAGCCCTACATCCGCGCCTCGATCCTCACCCCCAAGGAGTACATCGGCCCGATTATGGAGCTCTGCCAAGAGCGCCGCGGAGAGCACGCCGGCATGCACTTCCTCTCCCAGGAGCGCGTACAGCTGACCTACGACCTGCCGCTGGCCGAGATCGTGCTCGACTTCTTCGACCAGCTGAAGTCGCGCACGCGCGGCTACGCGTCGCTCGATTACGAGCTGATCGGGTTGCGCGAGTCTGATCTCGTCAAGCTCGACATCCTCCTGGCCGCCGAGCCGGTCGACGCGCTGTCGATGCTCGTGCACCGCTCGAAGGCCTATGACGCGGGCCGCACCCTGGCCGAGAAGCTCCGCCAGACCATTCCCCGCCAGCAGTACGACGTCCCGATCCAGGCCGCGATCGGGTCGCGGATCGTGGCCCGCGAGACGATCAAGGCGTACCGCAAGGACGTCACCGCCAAGTGCTACGGCGGCGACATCACGCGCAAGCGCAAGCTGCTCGAGCAGCAGAAGCGCGGCAAGCAGCGGATGAAGCAGGTGGGGCGCATCGAGGTGCCCCAAGAGGCCTTCCTGGCCGTGCTCGAGCTCAGCGAGAAGGGTTAGGACCCGCGCGGGCCCTTAGGACCTAGTCGGAGTGGCCGCGCCGGCCCCGCTTCTGCAGCCATTCGGCGAACTCGTCAACGCCGTCGGCCAGGATCTTGCCGAAGCTGTCGTCGGTCTTGACGTACCCAAGCTCCTCGTCGGAGGCGCGCTTATCGCCGGTCGTCGCTCGGCGGGCGGCACGCTGCGCCCGCTCGCGGGCCGCCCGGGCCGCCTCGCGGGCCGCCCGCGCCTTCTCGCGCAGATCCCGCTCCATCTCGCCCAGCCGCTGCTCGACGTCGGGGCTGGTGGGCGGTGGCGGTTCCGAGCGCGGGCGCGTCGGGCTGCGCCGGCGCTCCCGCGTGATCGCGGCGTATGCCTCCTGGACCTCCTCGAATCGGCGCGCGGCCTCGGCCGATCCGTTGTTGTGATCGGGGTGATGAAGCTGAACAAGCCGCCGGTAGACCGCCCGAAGCTCCGCGTCGGAGACGCCGGGGCGGACGCCGAGGACCGTGTACGGGTCGGGGCTCAGGACGTGCCTAGACCCACGGTCGCGGCCTGACGCCGCTCGGGCGCCCAGCCGGCCAGCGCCCGTAGGCGTGCAGCGTGCGCTGGCTCGGGGGGCGGGGGCGGTACCGGTGCCCGAACAGCCACCAGCACACGACGAGCACGACCACCCAGGTCGAGAACAGCGTGGCCACCACCACCGCCGCGGCAAGCAGCAGCGAGAACAGGAACGGAGCGAGGATGATCAACGCGAAGATCGACATCGGCCGGAGCCAGGGAACGGTCTGCGGGCGGTCGCGCGGGCGCATTGCCGCCCCCGGCAGGTCGGCCACGACGGCATCGAGGTCGCCGTAAGTCCGCGCGGCGAATGTCGCCTCGAGCCGCTCCTCGAGCTCCTCGGCCAGCAGCCGCCCTTCGGCGGTCGCATGGCGCAGCCGCTCGGCGATCCGTTCGCGATCCGCGTCCGATGCTCTTAGCGTTGATCGCCTTGCCATGTCCACATTGCTCCTCGTCGCCGCCTGACGCTCCGCGTGTGCCACGAGGCTACACCGCGGCAAGGGCGCTCACAAGACATGCTACCTGGCGGATGTATATTCCTTGACGCTCATATAGCTATCTGGTTATATACATCTTGTGTTGTCCACGTGGACGGCGCTCGCCGATCCTCACCGCCGCGCCATGCTCGAGTTGCTGCGTGACTCGCCACGCGCCGTCGGGGAGCTCGTCGAAATAACGGGTCTCACGCAGCCGGGCACGTCCAAGCACCTGCGCGTGTTGCGCGATTGCGGGCTGGTGCGCACTCGGATCGACGCCCAGCGACGGATCTATTCGCTCGACCCCCGCCCCCTGGCCGAGCTCGACGCCTGGCTCGATCCCTACCGGCGGGCGCGAGCGCGGAGCCTTGGCGCGCTGGAGCGCCCCGGCGGGCCCGCCGGCGCGCCCATCCCGGGCGAGTAAAGCCTCATACCAGGACGCGGCGCCGGAAGTTCCGCAGCCCCAGCCAGAGGAACGCCGCGCAGAAGGCGAGCAGGACGGGGTAGACGATGTACAGGTGTAGGTGCGAGAACGACGTCAAGCCGGCGCGCATCCCCTCGGTCACGTAGATGAGCGGGTTGATCAGCACCAGGATCTGGAGCCAGTGGATGCCCGCGACCTGCACCGGAGCGAGCTTTGTCCACTGGTAATAGGTGCCGCCGAGGAAGGTGAGCGGCAGCACCACGAAGCCCCACATCAGCCCGATGTTGCGCGGCTCGAAACTGGTGCCGAGCACGAGCCCCAACGAGGTCATGGCCAGACAGGCGAGCGGAATCAGAGTGAGGACGACCAGCCAGTGAACGTGGAGATGGGCGCTCACGCCGGCGGCGTGGATGACGGCGGCGATAGGGAACACGATCAACGCAGCGAGGATGCCCTGGACCGAGCCCGAGAACACCTTGGCCATCGCCACGAGCCAGATCGGGCAGGGCGCCTGGACCCGGTCCTCGATCTCCCGGGTGTAGCCGAACTCGGTCGACATGGGCAGCGCCACCGCCTGGATCCCCTGGAACATGATCGAGATCCCGACCACGCCCGCCACTAACACTGTCGCGAACGCGGACTCCGCGACGCGACCGTGTCCGGCGCCGACGCCCTGTCCGATCGTCGGGAACACGTAGAGGAACACGAACACGAGCAAGAACGGCTGGATCAACGTGCGCACGATGAATTCGGCGATGTGCTTGCGGAGCACGGTCAGGTCGCGCAGGATGAGGGCCGCCAGCGCAAAGCGGCTGGCCGCGAAGGTCGAGCGGGTCGGAGTCCGCGAGATACCTGCCGGGGTCCCGGCGGGCTCGCTGCGAGCGCGCATGACCGTCACTCGCGCAGGTCCTTGCCGGTCAGCGTGATGAACACCGTCTCCAGCGTCGGTTCGGCCACGGCCAGGTCGACCAGCTCGAATCCGCCCCGCTCGGCGGCGGACACGACGCGTGGGATGATCCGCTCGGCCCCCTTGACGTGAAGCTCGACGCCGTCGCCGCTCACGCGGGCACGCGTCACCCCCTCGATGTCGCGCTCGAGGGCAGCGGCTAGCGCTCCGGCGTCCGCGGCCGTCTTCACGGTCACGATCGTGTCGGCGCCGACCGACTGCTTGAGCGCGGCTGGCGTGTCGAGCGCGAGGATCTGGCCGTGGTCCATGACGGCCACCCGCCTACACAGGCGATCGGCCTCCTCCATGTAGTGGGTGAGCAGCATGATCGTCTGGCCGGCGGCATTCAGCTCGCCGAGGATCTCCCACAGGGCCAGGCGGCTCTGCGGGTCCAGGCCGGCCGTGGGCTCGTCGAGGAACAGGACCGCCGGACGGTGGAAAATGGCTCGCGCCACCATCAGCCGCTGCGCCATCCCGCCGGACAGCGCGAACACGGATGCCTGCGCCCAGCGGCTGAGATGAAACTGCTCGAGCAGCCGATCAGAGATCTCGCGGGACTCGGTCGCCGGGATCCCGAACAGCCGCCCGTGGAAGTACAGGTTCTCCCACACGGTGAGCTGGCGGTCCAGCGTGTTCTGCTGCGAGACGATCCCGATCAGTTGTTTGGCCAGCGCAGGGTGGCCGACCACGTCGACAGTCCCGACGCGGGCGCTCCCGGCGGTCGGGATCACGCGCGTGGTGAGCATGCCCGCCGTCGTCGTCTTGCCGGCGCCGTTGGGACCGAGCAGACCGAAGATCTCGCCTGGCCGGATGCTCAGGTCGAGGCGGTCGACCGCCTTGAAGTCGGTGCCGGGGTAGATCTTGGTCAGACCCTCGGTGCGGATGATCGCCTCGCCCGGGTGACCGTTCTCGGCCGCGATCGCCATGGAAGAATCATCCAGCATGAACCTGGGTCTGCGCGACCGAGCGTGCGTGCTGACGGGCGCCTCGGGCGGCATCGGCCGGGCCACCGCACTGGCGCTGGCCGCGGAGGGAGCATCCGTGGTGCTGGTGGGGCGGCGCGAGGAGCGGCTCGCCGCGCTGGCCCGAGAATGCCGCGAGGCCGGGGGGCGGGGGGCGCCCCTCGAGCTGGATCTCACGGCGCTCGGTGCCGGCGAACGGGTCGTCGACGCATGCCGAGAGTGGTTCGGCCGGATCGACGTACTGGTCAACGGCGCCGGCACCAGCTCGGTGCGGACGCTGGAGCAGCTGACCGACGAGGAGTGGCAGGGTCAATGGGACCTGCACGTCATGGCCCCGATGCGGTTGATGCGGGCGGCCGCGCCCCGGATGGCCGAGCGGGGCTGGGGGCGGATCGTCAACGTATGCTCCTCGTCGGGCAAGCGGCCGTCGAGCACGAACATGGCCTATTCGGTGACGAAGGCGGCGGAGCTGTCGCTGTCGCGCGCGTTTGCCGAGCTGTACGCGGAGCGGGGTGTGCTCGTGAACGCGGTGGCGCCCGGTCCGGTGGCGGGCGAGCTGTGGCTGGCGCCGGGCGGGCTGGCCGAGCAGCAGGCGCGCTCCCGGGGCGCGACGCGGGACGAGGTACTGGAATCTGTCGCCTCGCGGACGCCACTGGGCCGGTTGGGGACCGACGAGGAGATCGCCGCGGTGATCGTTTTCCTGTGCTCGGCGCGCGCGTCGAACGTGGCCGGGGCCGCATGGTCGGTGGACGGCGGCACCGTCCCGGTGATCATCTGAAGCCGTCTGCAAGACTGCCGGCGCGATGGCGGTGAGCACCGAGGCGATCGGCAAGAGATATCCGCCGGTGACCTACGCGGTCGGGCGCGAGAAGATCCGCGAGTACGCCGCGGCGGTGGGAGAGACCAACCCGCTTTACTTCGACGTCGAGGCCGCGGGGGCCGCCGGGTATGCCGACGTGGTGGCGCCGCCGATGTTCGTGGTGGTCTACGCCGGCGGGGCCATCGCGCCGGCGCTGTTCGATCCCGACGTCGGGATCGATTTCGCCAACATGCTCCACGCCGGCCAGGAGTTCGCCTGGGGCCCCGTCGTGGTGGCCGGCGACGAGGTCACCACCACCACCGCCGTCAAGGACATCAGCGAGCGTTCAGGGCTGCGGTTCTACGAGTTCGAGACCGACTCGCACAACCAGCGGGGCGAGACGGTCTGTACCGGCCTGTGGCGGCAGATCGTGCGAGGGACGGAGTCGTGAAACCCGGCGATACGATCGAGCTGAGGGTGACGCCGGACCCGTACGTGACAGTGCGGTATGCCGGCGCTTCGGGGGACTTCAACCCGATCCACATCGACGAGGATTTCGCCCGAAGCGTGGGCCTTCCGGGGCGGATCCTGCACGGGCTGTGGACGATGGCCCTCCTGGCGCGCGCTCACACCGAGGCCGCCGGCGCCCCCGAGCGGTTAAAGCGGCTGTCCGTGCAGTTTCGGGGGATGGGCCGGATGGGGGAGGAGATCGTGGTCAGCGGCACCGTGCGCGAGGTGAACGACGGGGTGGCGATCGTCGAGTCGCAGGCCGAACAATCCGGGAGCCGGCTGATTCGCAACGGGGTCGCGGAGGTCGCGCTCTAGGTCTTCCAGCGCACCGGGCCGCTCGGCCGGCGCATCGACCCGACCTACAATCAGGCTCAATGCTGACGTCTCGTCAGGAGCTCGTGCTGCGTAAGGTCGTCGATGGGTACCTCGAGGGCGGGGCACCCGTGGGCTCCAAGGCGCTGTCGGTCGACGTACGGTGGGGCCCGTCGACGATCCGCAACGAGCTGGCGAGCCTCGAGGAACTGGGCCTGCTCGCGCACCCGCACACATCCGCCGGCCGCGTACCCACCCAGGCCGGCTACCGCTACTTCGTCGATCGCCTGCTGCCCAGCGAGGACGGCGCCCCGCGGCTGTCCCTGTCGCTGGTCCGCCGCGAGCTCGACGAGGCGATGCGGGTTACGACGGAGACGCTCTCGCAGGTGACGAACCTGCTGGCGATCGTCACCGCGCCGCCGATCGAGACCTCGACCATCCGTCACATCGAAGTCCTGCTCCTCCAGCCACAGGTGCTGATGGTGGTTGTCATCACCTCGACCGGCGGCGTCACCAAGCGGCTGTTCACCTTCGACCGCCCGGTCGATCCGGGCCTCGCCGACTGGGCCGCAAGCTACCTGAACGAGCGTCTGGTCGGCCTCGGCCTAGGCGCCCGGATCCTCCAGAAGCGCCTGCACGATCCGTCGCTGGCGCGCTCGGAGTCCGACTTCCTCGACGCGCTCTCACCGGTGTTCACCGAGCTCGAGGACGGCGCCAACGACAGCCTGTACGTCGAGGGGACCTCGCGCCTGTTGCGCGGCGAGCGCCTGGGCGAGGTGTCGGAGCTGAACGCGCTGATGGACATGCTCGAGCGGCGCGTGACCCTGCTCGGCGTGCTGCAGGCGGCGCTTAACGAGCGCGACGTGCTAGTCCGGATCGGGGCCGAGAACGAGGCGCCCGGCCTGCGCTCGCTGGCCCTGGTCGCGGCCGGCTACGGCCTGCCGCAGCGGCGGCTGGGAACCGTGTCGGTGATCGGGCCGCTGCGCATGGACTACGGCCGCGCCATCCACGCCGTCCGTGATGCCGCCTCGCAGCTGTCGAGCTTCATCGCCGAGGTGTACGACGAGCGATGAGCTCAACGCGCGACTACTACGACGTCTTGGGGGTCCCGCGCGACGCGGACGACGCCACGATCAAGAAGGCCTTCCGGCGCCTGGCCCGCGAGCTTCACCCGGACGTCAACAGCCACGACCCCGACGCCGAGGAGAAGTTCAAGGAGGCGGCCGAGGCGTATGAGGTGCTGTCGGACGCCGAGCGCCGAGCGACCTACGATCGCTACGGACGTGAGGGCCTGCGCACCGGCGGCTACGCGCCGAACTTCGAGGCGTTCGGCTCGGTGTCGGACCTCTTCCAGGCGTTCTTCGGGGGCGGCGGCGCGTTCGGGGACCTGTTCGGGATGGGCGGTGCGGCCCGCGCCGGCGGTCGCGTGCAGGGCGGGGACGTCGCGGTCACCGCGGAGATCGACCTGGCCGAGGCGGCCGCCGGCACCACCGTCGAGGTCACCTATGAGGCGGTGGCGGTGTGTGAGCACTGCCACGGCAACGGGGCCGAGCCGGGCACGCCGATCGAGACTTGCCGGCGCTGCGAGGGCACCGGTCAGCTGCGTGCGGTCTCGCGCACCCCGTTCGGCCAGGTGATGCGCACGACCGTGTGCGACGTCTGCCAGGGTGACGGCCGCGTGGCGCAGGATCCGTGCAAGGTGTGTCGCGGCCGGGGACGTCGCGTGGAGCGGCCGAAGGTCAGGGTAGATGTGCCGGCGGGTATCGCCGACGGACAGCGCATCCGGATCGCCGGACGCGGCCACACCGGCGAGCGCGGCGGCCCGGCCGGCGACCTCTACGTGCTGATCCGCGTTCGCGAGGACCGGCGCTTTGTCCGCGACGGAGACGATCTGGTCACGGCGGTCGACGTGTCGGCGCCCTTGGCCGCCTTGGGCACCGTCGTCGAGGTTCCGACCGTGGACGGGCAGCTCGAGCTCGAGATCCCGGCGGGAACCCAGCCGCACGAGACCCTGATCGTGCGGGGCGCCGGCATGCCGGCGCTGCGGGGGCGGCGGACCGGCGACCTGCGCGTGGTGGTTAACGTGGTCGTCCCGCGCCACCTGAACCGCGAGCAGCGGGCGCTCTACGAGGAGCTGGCCGATTCCATGAGCGCGCACAACCTCCGGACCGAGGAGGGTGTGTTCGGCAAGCTGCGGCGGGCCTTCGGCGGGCACTGAAGCCGCCATGCTGCGTCTGGCGGTACGGGTCCGGCGGGACCAGGCCGAACTCGTGCTGGCCGAGCTCCTCGAGCTGTCACCGGCCGGCGTCGAGGAGGTCTCGCTGGACTGCGGACTCGTCGAGTATGCGGTGTACGGGGCGCCTGGCGAGCTCCCGACGCTGCCCGACCTGACTGCGGCCTCGGGCCCCGCGCTCGTCGAGGTGCGGACATCCGAGATCGCCGACGACTGGGATTCGCGCTGGCGGTCATTCCACAAAGCGCAGGTCATCGATGAGCGGTTGTCGGTTCGCCCGCCGTGGGAAGGCCCGCTGGGTACCGAGGTCGAGCTCGTGATCGATCCGGGACAGGCGTTCGGGACGGGCTCGCACGCCACCACGCGGCTGTGCCTGGAGCTGATGCTGTCCCTTCCTGCCGATGGACCGTTCGTCGACCTGGGGTGCGGTTCCGGTGTGCTGGCGATCGCCGCGGCGCGTCTCGGGTGGGCGCCGGTTGAGGCGCTCGACAACGACTGTGCGGCGGTGGACGCGGCGGCGTTGAACGCGCGGGTAAATGGGGTGGGGGGATCGGTCGACGTGCGCCGGCACGATCTGCGTGTCGATCCGGTGGTCTCGGCTGAGACCGTCGTGGCCAACCTGCTGCGCCCGCTGCTGCTCGCCTGGGCGTCGCGGCTGGCCGGCGTGGCGGACCGTCCCGAGCGTGTGATCGCCGGCGGTCTCCTGGCCCACGAGGCGGACGAGGTCGCCGACGCGTTCTTCCATGTCGGCTTGACGGAGTCGGCGCGCAGGGCGTCCGGCGATTGGGCCGCTCTGCTCCTCGAGCGCGAGGGTGCATAACGCGCCACCGGTTGCTCGTTATGGGAGGGGTGGCGCGTCAGGCACACCTGAGGATCCTGACACGCCACCTCTGCCGTCTTCGATGAGGTTTGGCGCGTCATGCACACGCCGCCACCGTGGACAACCCACGCGCGCCAGATCTTGGACACCGGGCCGATGTCGCAAACCGCCGGCCGGCGCATCCTGTCCGGAACGTTGCGAGCCGGACGAACTTGCAAAGGAGGTGAGCCCAGTTGCCCAACCCGCTCGCGATCGGCGTGACGCTCGGTGGCCTACTCCTCGATGTGATCGTGCCACGGCCAAAGCCTCGGGCTGGAATTGCGCGCGAGCCGCTTCTCCTCTCACCGCGCTCCGTCTCGAGGACACCGCAGCACGAGGCCGCGCACGAGGAGTACGACAATCCGCCGGCCGCGGGCGTGCGACTCAACTGAATCGAGGCGTCCACGGTGGTCGCGCCGCGCTAACGTGCGGCCACCGTGACGTCGTTTGCCGTCAAGTTCCTCGGCTGCAAAGTCTCGCAAGCTGACGCGATGATCGCGCGGCGGGCGCTGCTCGCCGCCGGACACACCGAGGCGGCCGAGGATTCGGCCGAGGTGCACGTGATCAACACTTGCTGCATCACGGGCGAAGCAGAGGCGAAGTCCCGCCAGGCGGTGCGGCGGTCGCTCAGGACGGCCGACCGGGTGCTGGTGGGCGGTTGCGCAGTCAACCTGAACGGGGCGCAGTTCCGGGAGATCGACGAACGGGTCAGCGCGTTCGTCGGAGTCGCGGAGGACGTGGCCGGGGCGATGGCGGCCGGGCTGGGCGCGTGCGCCGATCTGGAGCACGACGCCCTGGTCCGCCGCTCGCCCGTTCCCGGGGCGAGCCGCGCGCCCGTTCCCGGGGCGAGCGAGCCGCGCGACCGGAGAGCGGCTGCGCAGGCCGATCGCACCCGGGGGTTCATCAAGATCCAGGACGGGTGCGACTGCCACTGCGCCTACTGCATCATCCCGACCGTCCGCGGAGCCGCACGGTCGCGCTCGTCCGGTGCCGTGCTGAACGAAGCGCGCCGCCGAGTCGAGCAGGGTCAACCCGAGATGGTGCTGACCGGCATCAGTGTCGGCGACTATCGCGACCCGGACCGCGGACTCGAACTGGGCGAGCTGATGATGGCGGTGGCCGGCGTGCCCGGCGTCGAGCGGGTGCGCTTGTCGAGTGTGGAGGTGATCCATGTCAAGGAATCGCTGCTCGAGGCGCTGGCCACCGAGCCGAAGGTCTGTTCCCACCTGCACGTGCCCATGCAGTCCGGCGATGACGCGGTCCTGAGCGCAATGGGGCGCCACTACAGCGCCGGCGAGTACCTCGAGACGATCGCTGCGCTGAAGCGAGCGGTGCCGCGGGTGAATGTGACCACGGACGTGATCGTGGGGTTCCCGGCCGAGGGCGAGGAGGCGTTCGGGCGCACCCTCGACGCGATCGACGCCGCCGGGATTACAAGGGTCCACACGTTCTCCTACTCGCCTCGTCCGGGCACGGTGGCAGAGACCCTCGGCGACCGTATCCCGCCCGAGGAGAAGAAGCGCCGCTCTCGCGAGGTCCGAGCGCGCTCGGAGGTCCGCTCGCGCCACCACCGCACGGGCAAGCTGGGCGGCTCGGAGCCGGTGTTGATCGACAAGGTCGCGGATGCCCAATGCTCCGGCTACACGGCTGATTACACCCGCTGCTACCTGCCGGCGGGCGCCGGTGCGCGGGGTGAGATGCGCGAGGTGGCGTGCCTCGAGCTCTACGCCGACGGCATCCGCTGCGAATCACGGCATACGCCGGGGCTATCCTGAGGGCGTGAGCGTCATCGATCAGGTTCGCGGCGACATGACCCGTGCGATGAAGGCCGGCGAGAAGGATCGCGTCGGGGCGCTGCGCCTGGTGCTGTCCGAGCTCCAGATGGCCCAGAAGGACGGCGGTACCGACGAGCTGGCCGTCCTGCGGCGCGAGCGCAAGCGCCGCCTGGAGGCGGCCGAGCAGTTCCGCGGCGGTGGCCGGCCCGAGCTGGCCGAGCAGGAGGAGGCCGAGGCGCGCATCATCGAGAGCTACTTGCCCGCGCAGCTTGGTGACGCCGAGCTCGACGCGATCGTTCAGGCCGCGATCGTCGAGACGGGAGCCAGCGGCCCCAAGGACTTGGGTCAGGTGATGAAGGCCGTGATGGCCAAAGCCGGTGGCCGTGCGGACGGCAAGCGCGCCTCCGCGCGCGTGCGGGAGGCTCTAACCGCGTAGACGGGACATGGTGGGTGCGTAGGCAGATAGAGCTCGAGAACGCGGTTGCGGCCGAGCTTGCGGGCAGCAAGGATGCCGTCCTGCGGGCGCTGGAGCGACATTTGGACTGCGACGTCTTCCTGCGCGGCAACGTCCTCACGCTCGACGGCGAGCCCGAGGGGGTCGATGCCGCCGCAGCCGTCGTGCACGAGCTGTCCGCGCTGATCCTGCAGGGCCACGAGATCGCGCCCGGCACCATCGAGGCGGTCAAGCGCGCCCTCGACGCCCACGAATCCCCGGCCCGCATCCTCGAGGACGTAGTCTGGCGCCACCGCGCGACCAAGGTCTCGCCCAAGACCGTCAACCAGAAACGCTACGTCGACTCGATCCGCACCAACACGATCACCTTCGGCATCGGCCCGGCGGGCACCGGCAAGACGTTCCTGGCGGTGGCGCTCGCCGCGGCCGCGCTCAGCCGGCGGGAGGTCAACCGGATCATCCTGACCCGTCCGGCCGTCGAGGCCGGCGAGCGCCTCGGGTTCCTGCCCGGCGACCTGATGGCCAAGGTGGATCCCTATCTGCGGCCCCTGTTCGACGCGCTCCACGACATGCTCGAACCCGAGCGCGTGTCCTCCCATCTCGAGCGCGGGGTGATCGAGGTGGCGCCGCTGGCCTTCATGAGGGGTCGTACGCTCAATGACAGTTTCATCATCCTCGACGAGGCCCAGAACACCAGCCCCGAGCAGATGAAGATGTTCCTCACGCGCCTCGGCTTCAACTCCAAGATGGTCGTGACGGGGGACATCACTCAGATCGACCTGCCGCGCGAGCAGGACTCAGGCTTGGTCGTGGTGGCCGACATCCTCAAGGAGGTCGAGGGCATCGAGTTCGTGCGCTTCGGCGAGGAGGACGTCGTGCGCCACAAGCTGGTGCGCCGGATCGTCGCGGCCTACAGTGAGCACGCACAGCGCCTGGCGCCCGAGCTGCGACCGCGGGCGGCCACCCCGCGGGGTTGAGCGCGCGGAGATCCGTGCTCGAGATCGAGGTCATCGGGATCGAGGGGATTGCGCTCGAGGGCGGGCGCGGCGCCGGCCTGGTCGTCCCCACGGCGGCGGAGCTAGAGCGCCTGTGCGCCGTGGCCATCGCTTCCGCCGGCATCGAGGAGGGGCATGTGGCAATCGAGCTAGTAGACGCCGAGCGAATGCGCGAGCTCAACCGTGAGCACCGCCAGATCGATGAGGCAACCGACGTGCTGTCGTTCGCCGTCGACAGCGACGGCGCCAGCGCCGGCCCGCGCGAGCTCGGGGACATCGTGATCTGCCCTGAGCGCACCGAGGACCTGCGGGAAGCGGTGATCCACGGTGCCCTTCACCTGACCGGGATGGACCACGAGACCGACGACGGCGAGATGCTCGCCCTCCAGGCCGAGCTGCTGCGCTGGGCACAGTGAGCGGCGCCCGCGTCCGAGGGCCGGATCCGCCGGCGCAGACCCGCTCGGGCTTCATCGCGCTGGCCGGGCGGCCGAACGTGGGCAAGTCGACCCTCGCCAACGCGATCGTCGGCGCCAAGGTGGCGATCGTCTCCGACAAGCCGCAGACGACCCGTCGGGCGATCCGCGGCGTGGCCACCGGCCCCGACTGGCAGCTGGTGCTCGTCGATCTCCCGGGCGTGCAGCGGCCGAGGGACGCGCTCACGGCGCGGATGCAGCGGCGGGTCGAGCAGGAGCTCGAGGACGCCGACGGGTGCTTGTTCGTGATCAACGCTGAGGAAGGAGTCGGGCCCGGCGACCGGTTCATCGCCCGGCTACTCGAGCAGGCCGAGATTCCGGTGATCGTCGCGGCCAACAAGATCGATCGCGCCGACCGCGCCGGCGCCGCCGCGACCCTCCAAGCCGCCGAGCAACTCGACGTGGCCGACGAGATCTTCGCGGTCTCCGCGCTCACCGGATCGGGCATCGCCCCGCTGGTCGATCATCTGGTGTCGCTCCTGCCGGAAGGTGGGTTCTACTTCGGGCCGGGCCAGCACACGGACCAGCCCGATCACCTGCGGCTGGCCGAGCTCGTGCGCGAGGAGGTTCTGCGGCGGACGCGCCACGAGGTCCCGCATTCTGTCGAGGTGGCGATCGAATCGATCGAGGAACGCAGCGACGGCGGCCCGATCCGCATCGATGCGGTCATTCTCGGCGAGACCGAGTCCCAGAAGCGGATCCTGATCGGCGCCGGCGGCCAGATGGTCAAGTCGATCGGCACCGCCGCGCGGCGCGCGATCGAGCGGGAGCTGGGAGAGCGCGTCCACCTCGACCTACGCGTCCGGGTCCGGCGGCATTGGCGGGCCAACGAGCAGGTTCTCGACCGCCTCGGTATCGAGTAGATCTTCTCGTGCGAGATCTTCTTCTGAGTGGACTATCCTTGGCGGCATGGTCACAGATGCCATCGAAGCCAGCGGCGTCCTGAGCTCCGATCTGTGTTGGCTGCTCGCGCGGGCCAGTCATGCGCTGACCACCGAGCTGACGGCGGCGCTCGAGGATCTCGGGATCTCGCCGCGGACGCACGCGGTCCTGGTCACGGCGATGACCGGCGAACTCACGCAGAGCGAGATCGCCCGCGTGGTGGGACTGGATAAGACGACGATGGTGGTCACCGTGGACGAGCTCGAGGCGGAGGGGCTGGCGGAGCGGCGGCCTTCGCGGAGCGACCGACGGGCCCGAGTGATCGCGGTGACGGAGGCGGGCAGGGTCAAGGCGCGCGAGGCCGCGAAGGTGCTCGATCGCCTCCGCGACGACGTGCTCAGCGTGCTCGCCCCCGACGAGCGCGACACGTTCCTCCGCGCGCTGGGCAGACTGGCCTGCGGCCGGCTGGCCGAGCCGGTGCCCTGTGCCCACCCGGTGCGACGCCGCGGCTGACCGGCTGAGAGCGATGCCACGCCGCGGCTGACCGCTGAGAGCGATGCCACGCCGCGGCTGACCCGCGGAGAGCTATGCCACGCCGCGGCTGACCCGCCGGGCTAAGGCCGGAAGCCGCATCGACTAAGGCCCAAGCCGTCCCAACACGGCGCGAATTCCCGATGTGTCCCCGCGCTCCGCAGCACACACTAATTATGACCGGATGAGATCGTCTATTAGCGGACGATATGGTACGGTTCTTTCTTGCACGGATCGATTTAGGAGATGAACGCGATGAACCCGACCCCCCCACCGCGCTTAGATGCCGCAGCCGACCGCCGCCGATGGATCGCTCTCGTCGTCCTCTGCGCCGGCTTCCTGATGATCATCCTCGACCAGACGATCGTGAACGTCGCGCTCCCGTCGATCCAGAGCGACCTGCACTTCTCGCAGTCGGCCCTGGCTTGGGTGGTGAACGCGTACCTGATCGCGTTCGGGGGGCTGCTGCTGCTGGTCGGACGGCTGGGTGACCTGATCGGCCGCCGCCGCATCTTCCTCGCCGGGCTAACCGTGTTCACCTCAGCCTCGCTGCTCTGCGGGCTCGCCCAGGGCCAGGCGCTGCTGATCGGCGCTCGGTTCGTGCAGGGGGTCGGCGGCGCGATGACCGCGGCCGTGATCCTGGGGATGATCGTGACGATGTTCCCCAACCCTTCCGAGCAGGCCAAGGCAATCGGGGTCTACAGCTTCGTGGCCGCCGCCGGCGGTGCGATCGGTTTGCTCGCCGGCGGTGTTCTCACGCAGGCGATCAACTGGCATTGGATCTTCTTCGTGAACCTCCCGATCGGGATCGCCACCGCTCTGTTCGCGATCAGGTTGTTGCCGTCGGACGCGGGAATCGGCTTGGCGCACGGCGCCGATGCGCCGGGGGCGGTACTGCTCGTCGCGTCCTTGATGCTCGCCGTCTATACGATCGTCGAGGCCAGCAACTACGGTTGGGGATCGGGACATACGCTGGGCTTCGGGGCGCTCGCGGTGGCGCTGCTGGCGTCGTTCGTGCTTCGCCAGGCGCGGGCGGCCAGCCCCTTGATACCGCTGCGTGTCTTCCGCTCGCGCACGGTCACAACAGCGAACCTCATGCAGGTATTGATGGTCGCCGGGATGTTCGGAATGTTCTTCCTGGGCGCGCTGTTCCTCCAGCGTGTTCTGCGCTACGACGCGATCGAGGTCGGGCTCGCCTTCCTGCCGGTGGCGGTGGGGATTGCGGCGCTCTCGCTGCGCCTGGCCGCGTCGCTGACCATGCGCTTCGGGGCCAAGCCCACCCTTATCGGCGGTCTGGTCCTCGTCGCCGCCGGACTCCTGGTGTTCCGGCGCGCGCCCGTCAACGCCAACTACGTGACCGACCTGCTGCCGGCCATGGTTCTGCTCGGGATCGGTGCGGGTTTGGTGTTTCCCGCGCTGATGACCCTCGCGATGTCCGGCGCGACTGCGGAGGATTCCGGCCTGGCCTCCGGGCTGGTGAATACCACCCAGCAGGTGGGCGGGGCACTCGGGCTGGCTGTCCTGGCCACCCTGTCGACGACGCGCACCCACGCGCTCAGCGCGCATGGAGCCTCGAGCGCTGATGCGCTGACCGGCGGCTATCACCTGGCCTTCACGATCGCCGCCGGGCTCGTGCTCGCGGCGATCGCCATCGGACTGGTGCTGCTCCGGCCGGCGCGGGCGCTCGAGGCGGTTGGTGCACCGTCGCACGGCGCATGGGCAGATGCCGAGCTCGAGCCCGCCTACCTCGAGGAAGCCGCGTAGGCTGACCAGGCTGCCCGTCCTCCTGGACGGGCAGCCTGTTCCTAGAAGCCGCGCGGGTCCTAAAATCGGCCACCCCGTGGAGGACTCCGACATCGCATTCGACGAGCGCGGCCTGGTGCCGTGCATCGTGCAGGACTGGGGCACGGGCGAGGTGTTGACACTGGCCTACATGAACCCCGAGTCGCTGCGACGCACGCGCGAGACGGGGGAAATGCACTTCTTCAGCCGCTCGCGGCAGGAGCTGTGGCACAAGGGCGCCACCTCAGGCAACACCCAGAGGGTTAAGGCGATCCGCTACGACTGCGACGCTGATGCGCTGCTCGCGTTGGTCGAGCCGGCGGGACCGGCCTGTCACACCGGCGAACGTTCGTGCTTTCACCATGGCGAGCTGAAGGCGGGTCCGCCATTCGAGACGCTCCCGGCGCTCGAGCGCACGATCGCCGAGCGCGCGGTGGCGCCGCCGCCGGGCTCTTACACCGCCAGGCTGCTGGACGATCCGGCTCTGGCCGGCGCCAAGGTGCAGGAGGAGGCCGAAGAGGTGGTGCGGGCGGTGCGCGAGGAGTCCGATGAGCGCGTGGCCGAGGAGGCGGCCGACGTCGTCTATCACCTGGCCGTCCTGCTCCGCGGCCGCGGGCTGACGCTGGCGGACGCCGAGCGAGTGCTGGATGGCCGTCGTAAGTCGTAAGTCCTCCCCACCGCAGATGACGTCGCATTCGAGCGGCCCCCGGCGGCGCCTGTCTTCGTCCTCGCTCGTTCGCGTACCTTCCAGGTACGCCACACTCACTGCGTCCTCGACAGGCATCCGCCAGTGACCACTCTCGGTGCGACGGCATCTACGGCGGGAAGGACTGACACCGCGCATGCCGGCGTGACCCCTTCGCTGGCCGAGGCCCGCGCGCTAGCCGCCGACTACAACCTGATCCCGCTGCGCGAGACGTTCATCGACGACTGCCAGACGCCCGTCTCGGCGTTCCTCAAACTGCGTGGAAGCGAGCCCTCGTTCCTGCTCGAGTCGGCCGATCAGGGTCGCGTCGGCCGCTACTCGTTCATCGGGTTTCGGCCGCGCAAGGTACTGCGCTGGTCGCTCGGGGATCCCGGTGACCCGTATGAGCTTGCGGCGGAGAGCCTGAAGGCGGTGCGGGCCGCGCCGCTGCCCGAGCTGCCTCCGTTCGCCGGCGGCGCGGTCGGACTGTTCGCCTATGACCTGGTGCGCACGGTGGAGCCGCTCGGGCCGCCGAACCCCGATCCCATCGGGCTGCCCGATCTAGCCCTGATGCTGACCGATGCGCTGGTCGCCTTCGACCACCTCAAGCACACGGTCACGGTGATCGCCAACGTATACGCCGACGACGACCTCGACGCATCGTACGCACGAGCTCGCGACACGATGGCCGAGGTCCGTTGGCGGCTGGCCGGCCCGGTGCCGCGGCCCCCACGGCCCCCGGCCGCCGATCGCGCGGTGGCGCCGCTCGAGCCCAACATGACCCGCCAGCAGTTCGAGGCCACCGTGGCCCGGATCATCGCCTACATACGGGCCGGCGACGCTTACCAGGTCGTCCCGTCGCAGCGCTGGTCCGGCGCCGTGCCGGTCGAGGCCTTCTCGATCTACCGCGGGCTGCGCGCGGTGAACCCGAGCCCGTACATGTACTTCCTGGACTTCGGCGACTTCGAGATCGCCGGCGCCAGCCCCGAGCCGCTGATCAGCGTGGCTGGCCGGCGCGTTTCCACCCGCCCGATCGCCGGCACCCGGCCGCGGGGGTCCAACGCCGAGGAGGACCTGCGAATCGCCGAGGAGCTGCTGGCCGATCCCAAGGAGCGGGCCGAGCACGTGATGCTGGTCGACCTCGGCCGCAATGACCTGGGGCGCGTGTGCGCGTACGGAACCGTTCGAGTCGAGAGCTTCATGGCGGTCGAGAACTACAGCCATGTGATGCACATCGTCTCGAGCGTGGCCGGCGCACTGCGCGCCGGCGTCGGCTCGCTCGACGCGTTGCGCTCGGTACTCCCGGCCGGGACCCTCTCCGGGGCGCCCAAGGTCCGCGCGATGCAGATCATCGACGAGCTCGAGCCGGTCAAGCGAGGCGGCTACGGCGGGGCGATCGGCTATGCCAGCTACACCGGGGACCTCGACACCTGCATCCACATCCGCACGGTCGTGATCAAGGACGGAATCGCTCACGTCCAAGCAGGCGGCGGCACGGTGGCCGACGCCAAGCCCGAGCTCGAGTATCGCGAGTCGGAGGCCAAGGCGCGCGCGGTGCTCCAGGCGATCGAGCTGGCCGCGCGCCAGCCGGAATGGCCGTAGCCGTGGAGCGCCGGGCGCCCTGATCGGCGACGATCCCGCGCTCACCCGAGATCGTCTGACCCCCATAGGAGCGCCAGCCATGGAACCCGAACAGATCACCCTAGACCGCACCGAGCGGATCCTCACGATCACGCTGAACCGGCCCGAGCGGCTGAACGCGTGGACGCAGACGATGTTCGCCGAGCTGATGGAGGCGTTCGACCAAGCCGACGCCGATGACGAGGTGCG
>JAFAZZ010000015.1 GCA_019239375.1 Solirubrobacterales bacterium
GCCGGGGCCGCGAGCCCGCGCCGGCAAGCCCGCAATTCCAACACCGGGACCAAAACGACCCTTAACCACGACGGGGACCCGCTTCCAGGGTCCCCGTCGCTTGATCCCAACAACGCACCCACGGCCGGGTTGGGTGCGTCCTCCGGGAGCTTCGATACAACCGCCCCTAACAGGGCAGGACGCTCAAAGTTGCGCCGGACGCAAGAGAAGTTCTCTTGCCATACTTGAGCCACCCCTTGCCATGGGGGCGTAGCTCAGTTGGTTAGAGCGCCGGCCTGTCACGCCGGAGGTCGCGGGTTCGAGTCCCGTCGCTCCCGCTAGGAGTGCCTGCATATCGGCATCTTCTTGTAAGCGTTCAGTCCCTGCGGCCTTCAGGCGGCGAGGGCGGGGAACGGGTCACCGCGGTTGTGCGCGGTGATTAGGTCGCTGAGGTAGGCGAACAGTGAGCGGCGTTGTTGTCGGCACGTGCCGGCAGCCGAGAGGGCGCGCTCGGCGAAGCGCTCGCCGTTGTGGCTTTGGCTGCCAAGCGACAGTTTTCGGTGGATCACCGGTGTGCGGAGCGCGCGCTCGGCGGGGTTATTGGTCGGTTCGATTCCGTCAACGGTCACGAAGGTCCAGAGCGCCGGCCAGATCTTGAGCAGGTTGTTGGCGAACTGGCGGTGCCAGCGAGTCCGGCGGTTCTTCGGCGAGGCTTCTTCGAGTAGCGCGCGTAGCTCGGTCTGGATCGGCGCGACGTCGGCCTTGAGCCGCTCGCGGTCGTGATGCTCGTGCTGGTAGGCGCGCCAGGCGGCGAACACCCAACGGGTGAGCTCGCTGCCGGCCTCACCGAAGATCTTCTGCTCGCCCAGCCCATCGGCGTGGCGGCGGAAGTCGCGCTTGATATGCGACCAGCACGCCTGCCGGCGGTGGGGGTCGAGGTGGCTGTAGCCGTTCCAACGGTCAGAGATCACGATCCCGGGATAGCTCGTGCCGATGAGCGCGTTGAACTGCTCGCGGCTGCAGTGCTCGGCGATCTGCAGGAACACACCGCCCGGGGTGGCCGCGGTCCACAACGCGCGCCCCTCGCCGCGGGTGCGCCAGCCGGTCTCATCGACATGCACAGCCGCCTGGTCCAACACCCAGTCCTGCAAATGCAAGTGTGGGCCGGCCAATGCGTCCGAGGCGCGCTGGCAGATCGCGTCGCTCGCGCCGGTCGACAACCTCGCGCCGAACAGATCACGCACAAGCTCCGAGATCCCGCGACGCGAGATCCGATACCCGGCGGTCAACGTCACCACCGCCGCCTGCAACCTCGGCCCGAACGCCGAAGCGCCAATCTGCGGCGGTAGCTGGGCGCTGGTCCGCGCGCGGCACTGCCGGCAGCGCAACTGGTGGGTGCGATGCTCGGTCCAGATCACGCTGATCGGCGGCAACTCGGCGACCTGATGGCGACCGAATCGCCGGTCCGGCCGACGCTGCCGATCATCGAACCGACGTCCGCATCCACCGCACGCGTCCGGGTAGTGATCGACGATCTCATCAATCTGATCCTCAGGATGCAGCTCACGACCCGTACCCTGATGCCCTGCCTGCCCGCCCGCCTTGCGCTGCTCGCCCTCCCGACGCATCAACTCCCTCGCCCTCGCCCGCGCCTCCGCCCGCCGCTGCGCGCGCGTCTTCGGCGGATCCGATGACGGCGGCCGCGAGCTCGTCAGCGAGTCCTGACGCGCCTGAGCCTCCAACCGCGCAAGCCGTTCCTCGAGCCTCTGAACCCGTGCGGACAACTCGAGAATGAACTCGACACACACATCCCGGCCAGCGTCATAGATCGCCTCCGCCTCCGCACGGTCCATAACCGCAACATTCGCTGCAACAAGAAGGAATCCTCGCCGCAGGCCCCGACGACTGAACGGCTACCTATTTTCGCTTTCGTGCGGGATCTCGCGAGAGGATCTTTTTGGGCCGGTAAACGCCGCAATCGGCGTTTAGGCGCCCAATTGAGCAAACAACAGCGTCCAATCTGGACGCCAGACGGCCTCCAGCGGCGCTCCTACCGACCGGTTGGACGCCCGTCGTCGCCTCGCGCAGTGTGGGGGTCATCTATGCCCACCTCGGCGCGGGGGAGTCGGGCGATGAGCGATCGTGCGGCGGAAAC
>JAFAZZ010000027.1 GCA_019239375.1 Solirubrobacterales bacterium
CCGCGGACGATCCGGGCCTGGGGATCCGGGATGTAGTGGCCAAAGGCGGGCTGCCCGTTGGCGCGGGTGGGGACGAGCCGGTGGCGCTGCTGCCAGCGCGCGGCGAAGGCGTGGCCGAGGAAGGCGGCGATCGCGTCGTGACCCTGGTACTCGAACGGCTCGGGCGGCATCGTGATCCAGGCGTCGTCGGTCAGGAGCGCCACGACGTCCTGGACCTCGCCCGTCTCGAAGGCGTCGGCGAACCGCGCCACCAACTCGCGCTCGCGGGCGCAGCGAGGTAGCGGCGCGCGCTCGCGCCCCGGCGGTGAGAACTCCTCGAGCGTGGTCCGGGCGCGCTGCAGCGCGCTGTTGATCGACACCTCGGTCGCGTCGAGCATGCTCGCTACCTCGGACGCGCGGTAGCCAAGCACATCGCGCAGGACGAGCACGGCCCGCTGGCGCGGAGGCAGGCGCTGGAGCCCGGTCACGAAGGCCAGGGCGAGGGCCTCCCGCGACTCGTAGCGGGCCTCGGGGCCGGGAGCCGCGTCCGGCACGCCCTCGAGCAGCGCGTCGGGGTAGGGCTCGAGCCACAGCGGCTCGCCCCAGCGTGTTGGCGCCGGCGGCTCGAACGGCAGCTGCCGGGCGGTTTCGCGGGCCGGGCGACGCGCAGAGTCGCGCAGCGCGTTCAGGCAGCGGTTCGTGGCGATCCGGTACAGCCACGCTCGCAGCGAGGCCCGCTCCGCGAAGCCGTCAAGCCCGCGCCAGGCCGCCAACAGGGTCTCCTGGAGGGCGTCCTCGGCATCCTGCATGGAGCCGAGCATCCGGTAGCAGTGGAGCTGGAGCTCCCGCCGGTACGGGTCGGTCAGCGTGCGAAAGGCATGCTCGTCGCCGGCGCGGGCGCGGGTCAGGGTGCTCTCGGTCATCGCCGGATCGTCTCACGCGGCATCTGGGCGTCACGACACCGGCGCGGGCCGAAATTCACCGGTCAATTTCGCCCGAGGCTCGTGTCTCATCGCGCGAGACCAGCACGACCTTAGGAGGACAAGATGCGCAAAAGACCAGGATGGGTGCTCGCCGTCGCTTCCGTGGCGTCGCTGATGGTGGCCCTTGACGCGCTCGTGGTGACGACCGCGCTCCCCACGATCCGAGTGCACCTCGGTGCGTCAATCGAGCAACTGGAGTGGACCGTGAACGCGTACACGCTGAGCTTCGCGGTCCTGCTGACGGGTGGGGCGACGCTCGGGGACCGATTCGGGCGCCGGCGGATGTTCGCGGCCGGTCTGGCGATCTTCTCCGGAGCGTCAGCCGCATGTGCGCTCGCGCCGAACGTCGGCCTACTGATCGCTGCCCGCGCCGTCCAGGGCGCAGGGGCAGCGCTCGTGATGCCGCTCGGGCTCACGCTGCTGAGCGCGGCCTACGCGCCGGAGCGCCGGGCGCGGGCGCTCGGCATCTTCAGCGGCGTCACGGGACTCGCCGTCCTTGGCGGCCCGGTCATCGGCGGGGCGATCACGCAAGGAATCGCGTGGCAGTGGGATCTTCTGGATCAACGTGCCGATCGGCCTCCTGACGATCCCGGTCGCGTTCCGCCGGGTCGACGAGAGCCACGGCCCGCGCAGCGCCCCGGACGTCGCCGGCTTGGCGCTCCTCACCGGGGCCGCGCTCGGGCTCGTGTGGGGGCTGGTGCGCGGCAACTCGGCCGGCTGGGGCAGCGCCGAAGTGGTCGCGGCGCTGGCCGTGGGCGTGTTGCTTACGCTGGCGTTCGTCCTGTGGGAGCGGTGGACGGCGGAGCCGATGCTGCCGATGGACTTGTTCGCCTCGCGCGCGTTCTCGTCGGGGAACGCGACGATCTTCTTCCTGAGCGCCGCCCTATACGGCGCGGTGTTCTTCATGGCGCAGTTTCTCCAGACCGTCCAGCACCACGGCCCGCTCGAGGCCGGGGTCCGGCTGCTCCCATGGACCGCGACATTGTTCATCGTCGCGCCGATCACCGGTGCGCGGATTTCGCGCGTCGGCGAGCGCCCGTTCGCGGTGGCCGGGCTGCTGCTCCAGGCGGCCGGGATGGGGTGGATCGCGCTGATCGCCGGCCCCGACGTCGCCTACTGGCGGCTGGTTGCGCCGCTCGCGATCGCGGGTTGCGGGGTGTCGATGGCGATGCCCGCGATCCAGAGCGCGGTCGTGAGCTCGGTGGCGCCAGCCAGCATCGGCAAGGCCTCGGGTGCGTTCAACATGATGCGCCAGCTCGGCGGCGCGTTCGGGATCGCTACGCTCGTCGCGGTGTTCACGGGCGCCGGCAGCTACGGCTCGGCGCAGCTGTTCAGCGACGGGTTCACCGCGGCGATCGGCGTCTCGGCGGGGCTGTCGCTGCTCGGGGCGGCGGCCAGCATCGGGTTGCCCCGACCTCAGGTGGCGACGGTCTCGGCGCCGAGCTGCTCGGAGATCGCCACGTCGAGCGAGTAGTCGATCGGCACGGCGATCACGGAAGGGACATCCTTGACCAGCGCGTCCTGGAGGAGCCGCGGGAAGTCATCCGCGCTCTGGCAGCGCCAGGCTGGCAGCCCGAACGCCTCCGCGAGCCTGACGAAGTCCGGATTGCCGAAGTCGACGCCGAAATGGCGGCCGAACTTCTTGTCCTGCTTCCAGACGATCGAGCCGTACTGCCCGTTCTCCCAGATCACGTTCACGACGGCGGTATTCAGGCGGGCAGCCGTCTCGAGCTCCTGGGCGTTCATGAGGAAGCCACCGTCGCCGCTGACCGTGACCACCCGGCGATCCGGATAGACGAGCTTGGCGCCGATCGCGGTGGGCAGAGCGAAGCCCATCCCGGCCAGGCCGTTGGCGATCAGGACCGTGCCCGGCTCGTGGGCCGGGAACATCCGCGCGATCCAGAGCTTGTGCAGCCCCACGTCTGAGACCAGGATGTCGTCGCGGCCGAGCGCCTGGCGAATATCCCACAGCAGGCGCGGCGGTCGCACCGGGAAATGGTCGTCGTCGCGGGCGTCGGTCAGCGCGCTCAGCACAACCTCGTGCAGGCGGCTCGAGCCGGCGGTGGTCTGGCTGCGGGTGCAGGCGGCGGCCAGCCGGGCCAGGACGTGTGCGATGTCCCCGACCAACTCGACGTTTGGCGTGAAGTACTGGTCGACTTCGGCGGCGACGCTGTCGATCACGATGATTCGCTTGTCGCGGTTCGGGTTCCAGTTCTTGGGAGAGTGCTCGACCAGGTCGTACCCGACCGCGATGACCAGGTCGGCGTCGTCAAAGCCGGCCATCTCGTAGTCGTGAGCCTGAAGGCCGACCGTCCCGAGCGCCTTCGGATCCTGGTAGTCGATCAAACCCTTGGCCATGAACGACTCGGCCACCGGGATGCCGGTGTTGTGGACGAATGACCTGAGCGCGCGCGAGGCGTGTCCCCGGATCGCGCCGTTGCCGGCGAGGACCAGCGGGTTCTCCGCGGCGTCGATCAGGTCGGCGGCGCGCTGGAGCTCGCGGCTGCCCGGCTCGGGCTGAACCGGGGCGTGCCGGCGCAGCGGCGCGGCGTCGAGCGTCCGACCCATCACGTCCTCGGGCAGTTCGAGATGAGTCGGCCCCGGCTTCTCCGCTTCCGCCACCGCGAATGCCTTGCGCACCACCTCGGGGACGATCTCGGGGCTCGACACCCGGGCGTTCCATTTGACGATCGGGCGCAAGATGCCGATGAGATCTATGTACTGATGCGATTCCTTGTGCATGCGCTCCAGGTCGGACTGACCGGTCAGAGCGACCAGAGGAGCACGGTCCAGGAAGGCGTCGGCCACGGCGGTGACCAGGTTGGTCGCTCCCGGGCCGAGGGTCCCCAGGCAAACGCCGGCTCGGCCGGTGAGCCGCCCGTAAGCGTCGGCCATGTACGCGCCGCCCTGCTCGTGCCGGACGGGAACGAACTGAATCGAAGAGTCCGACAAGGACTGGCTCAGGTCGAGCGTTTCCTCTCCAGGGATCCCGAAGACGTAGGAGACGCCTTCCGCCTCCAGGCACTCGACGAAAACCTCTGAAGCCTTGCGCTCGCCCATCTCGTCACCGTATCTAACTGAA
>JAFAZZ010000445.1 GCA_019239375.1 Solirubrobacterales bacterium
CTTCTCGAGAGGCCCGCGTGAGACCGCGACCAGCTTCGCATCCGCGCGCCCCGCGAGGTGAACGTCGATGCCGTTGAACCCATCCGCGATCGACGAGCAGCTCGGGCAGGCGGCCTCGAATTCCGGTCCGAACATGAGGTGGTAGACGATCAACTGCGAGTGCCCTTCGAACAGCTCGGCGAGCGTCTTGCGCCCGTCATCGGTATCGAAGCTGTACTCCTTCTCGACGCGCACCCATGGCAGCTCGCGTCGTTCGCGCGCGAGCTCATCGCCGCGACGAGTGTGCTCCTTCTCCCGGACGAGCAGGTCCTTGCGCGCCGCGAGCCATTCCTCCCGGGTTCCAATCTTGTGATTCATCCTGAGTTCTCCTTCTGTCGCTGTCGTTGTTGCCGCTGCTCACGCGCCACCGCTTCGGCGATCCGCTTGATCGCCGACAGCCGCGCGTCCCATTCGGCCGCGATCTGTGCCATCGATCGCGTCGCGACGTCAAGCCGCTGCGGACGTACCACGTAGCGGACCTCTCGGCCCCGTCGGTGGCTGCCCACGAGCCCGGCGCGATCCAGCACCGCGAGGTGCTTGCTCACCGCCTGGCGCGTCACGGGCAGCTCGCCGGCCAGGGTCGTCGCCGTCGCCTCCCCGTGATCAAGAAGCACATTCAGCATCCGACGACGGGTCGGGTCGCCGACCGCCGACCACAACTCATCGAGCTCCGCCACCGCGGGACTCATCGACGGCTCCGCTGAGCCAGATAATCCACCAGCTCGCCGAGCTCCTTGTTCCATCCCTGCTGGTGATCTTCGAAGTGCCCCCTGTTCTCGTCCTCGGTCCCGGCCAGGTCGCTGAAGCCGGTCTCGACCACCGTCAGCCGCGTGGAATCACCCTCCGGGCTGAGACGAAACTCGACGAGGGTCGAGTTCTCGTCGATCAGCTCATGACCAGGCTGTCCGACGACCCAGCGGAACGAGAAGAGCTGTGGCGCTTCCACCCGCTCGACCCGCCCGCGGACGGTCCCGTGCCCGTTCCAATGAAGAGCCATCTCTCCTCCGGGCCGCAGGTCGAGCTCGACTGAGTCGCTGAACCAGCCGCTGACGTGCTCGAGCTCGGTTACGACGGCCCACACGACGTCGACGGGCGCCTGGATCAGGATTTCGCGTTCGATCTGCTGGGGGACCATGTCGTACCCGCGTCGACGTGCAACCAAAGGTTGCGTCACACTAGCACGATGCCGCTGCGGCCGGACGTGGCCTTCGGGAGCGGGTGCGCCGCGCGAGCGCGAGGGTGCCCAGTGGTTGACGAACCGGTCATCAACAGCGGGTGCCACAGCTTCATCCGCGCGATCGTTGGCCCGCCCCCGGGGTGCCCGCGAGACTGGATCGGCCGGCAGGTCGGGGCCGACCGCAGGGTCTATCAACGTGCGGCGCAGGGGGCAACCGCGCTGCCAGCACTCGAACATCCACGTGAACGGGACCTCGAGGCACTCGGTCAGAAGCGAACACAACACCGCGAAGCAACGGCGTCCGTGAAGGCGCGCCTGACTTGAGTCCCACGCCTGAGCAATCCGCCGTCGTGGTTAACCTGCCGCGCGGTGGCCAGCGCACCGGGAACGTTTCTGATTGCTCAGAACCCTGATCCAGAGAGCACTCTGCCTTACTTGCTCTTCCTTCCGCTCGACGGCGGAATCGCGCTGAAGGCCAGACAGCCGTGGCCGTCCACCTCGCGGGTTTACTGTCATCCAGCTGACCACTGGCCGTCGGATGCGGTGGTGGTCGAAGAGGTTCCAGTGCGTATTTGCGCGCGTCGGGGACGCGCGGTCGATCTCGTCCTCGATCGATCCCGGAACAATCGCAGCCAGTTCATCTTCACCGAACCACGCGCAGACCGCCACAACGGTCGTCCGATGATCTTCTGGCAGACCGCGCGCACCGTGCGCCGCGCCCGGCCCGGGCAGCGCGCCCCGATGCAGCGAGCCTCGGAGCTCACGAACCTGACCATCCACGTTGACTCGCGGGAGCGGTATCC
>JAFAZZ010000449.1 GCA_019239375.1 Solirubrobacterales bacterium
CGCTCGTGAGTGTCGGCGCGACCTGACGGTCGGGTTAGGATCGGCCGGCGGTCCCGGCCCGCATCGCCGCGGACCGCGGCTTACGTCCGCGGGCGGGAAGCACCTGGATCCGGTCGAGGTCGTTGCCGACGATCACCGGTCCCCTGAAGCCCGGCTTGGCCAGCCGCCAATACCGCGCGTCGCTGACCTGTGCGGGATTGGATGGGGAGAGGTGGGTCAGCACGAGTTTGCCGACGTCGCACCTCGTGGCGATGAACCCGACCTCCGTAACGAGGGTGTGCGCTTTGCGGAGGTGCTTGAGCAGCGGGGAAGACGCGCGCTTCCGCGGCGCGGTTCGGAGGACATAGAACTCGTAGTCGATCGCCTCGTGGACGAGCACGTCGGCGCCTTGGGCCAGGGTGATGAGGTTCTGGCTGGGGCGGTTGTCCTGGCTGAACACGACCGAGACCTTGTCGGTGTCGAAGCGAAACGCGAAGGACGGATAACACAGGCCGAGCGGAACCAGGGTCGCGGTGACCTTGACCCGGGAGTCCTCATAGATCTGAAATGGTTTCATGTTCGGGGCGGTGTTGCCCGTCGAGCTGGCGCCCACGTTCGGCACCACGATGTCCTGGACCCCTTTGGTGAAATCCGTTATCGGGCGGACGTTCTGCTCACGGATGAAGATGTTGTTGCTGTAGGCATAGCTCGCGTTGAGCTTCTTGGTCATGCCGGTGATCCCGGGCGTTGGATCTTGGGGGGCGATAATCGTGGGCACCGGCGGAACCACCGGTGGCGGTAGCGGTCCTCCCGGCCCCGGGCCATAGACCGTCAGCGGTCCGCTGGGCAGCTCGTCGCCCTCGCTGCTCTCCATGCTGGCGAGCATGAAGTAGTTGTAGTAATCGGCGATGTGATCAGCGTGCAAGGCGCCGATGAAGATCGCCGCCAGGTCGCTGAACAACAGCCCGGCGTTGAGATACTGGGTAACGCTGCTCCGGCCGGCATCCACCACGTAATTGCGTCCCCCGACCGTCAGGACGGAAGAGATCCCGGTGCGCACGTAATCAGGCGGCGGCCCGCCCGAAGTGCCCAGCAGGCTCAGCACCGTGCCCTTGTGCGGGGAGGCGTGGACCGGGAGCAACGGACGCCGCGGCGTCCCCACGCCGAGGCGAACACCCGCCGGGCTCCCGACGCTCGCCGCCGCCGGCGCCGCGGTCGCGACCACCGCCCCGGCGGACCCGGCGGCCATCTTTCCCAAGAACGATCTCCGACTGACGCTGGACTCGTTGCCTGCCGGCGCGGGCGTGTGACTCGACATGGCGTCTCCTTTAGCCCGCGCGGTCGTCCCGACGGGCAAGCAGTGGGTTAGCGCAGCTTCCGGTGGCGTTTTAGGGGAGCTACTGGCGGGGTCTGGCTCCCCGCTCATCCTCGGTATTTCGCCGAGTGATGCAATTGATTCATCGTACAGAGAAATGCCGCGCTGTCAAGACTCCGTTCAGGAGATCACCGCCAAGCGCTCGCCGGCGCCCGGTGACCCGGCGACGACCACGTCCACTCTCGTCACCTATCCGCGACGTGTCGAGGCTCGCACTGAGCGCCGGTCCGCTTCGGGCAGTGGCGGTTCCCGCTCGCCTAGGGGCGCCCGAGCTTGCCCGTGAGATGGCGCTGGACCAAGGGAGCCTCCAACGCCACCACATCCTCGTCGGACAGCGAGGCGAGCGGCTCGATCTTCCAGATGTAGCGCATCATGATCACGCCCATCATCTGCGCGGCGATCAGCGATGCCCGCAGCCGGGGCTCGTCGCCCGGCAGATCGCCCTCGACGGCGGGTACAAGTGTGGTCGACACGAGCCTTGCGAGCTTCTCTCGTGTGCGTGGCTCGTGCGCGGCGGTGAGTAGAAGCGAGCGCCAAACCTCGGCGAGCTCCGGATCGCTGAACACCCGCAGCACGTTGCGCACGATCGCCTCCCCCCGGCGGCGCACCGAGGTAGCGATCGCGGCCCTCACCGACTCGATCCATTCCGGCGGCAGCGTCGTGCTCGCGTCCAGGAGAGCTTCCTTGGACCCGAAGTAGTAGTGCACCAGCGCCGGATCGACTCCGGCGTCGCGCGCGATCCCGCGCATCGTCGTGCCGGCCCAGCCGTGCTCAGCGAACGACGCGCGCGCCGCTCTGACGATCCGCGCCGACAGCACCCCGCGGTCCTCGCGCGGCCCGCGGCCGATCGTCCCGTCTTTCGTCGTGGCCATAGTTTCAGCATACGATGAGCCCACGATGACCGGCCGCGCGCCGAGATCGCCTCGTGCGAATAAACAGGTGCCCCCAGCTTTTCGCCGCTGACTCTTGACAGAGGAGGCGGTTTCATCGTATGGTGAAGCTATTCCACCACATGATGAAACACCCGTGAGGGCGGCGATGCACAAGTCTCGGCTACTGGAAGAAACGTCACGGCGAGCATGCCATCGGGCAACGGCAACCCCCAAAGAGCCCAGAGGAAACGGTGGGGACGAGCGGGAGAAACGTGACCAGCCAGACGAGCACGCGCCAGCCTGCGCGCGACCAGAACATTTCGAGAGCGCCGCGGTTGAAATGGGCGGTGCTGATCGCGCTCTGCTCCGGACAGTTCATCATGGTGCTCGACTCGACGGTGATGAACGTCTCGATCCAGAAGGTGATCGACGATCTGCACACCAAGGTCACGACGATGCAGCTGGCGATCGCCACCTACACGTTGACGACCGCGGCGCTGATCATGTTCGGCGGCAAGCTCGGAGACATCATCGGCCGCCGGCTCGCCTTCCGCATCGGGCTGGTCACCTTTGGCGCTGGGGCGCTGATCACCGCGCTGGCCCAGAGCATGACCATCTTGATCCTGGGCTGGTCGATCCTCGAAGCGGTCGGAGCGGCCTTGATGATCCCCGCGATCATCGCGCTGCTGGCCTCCAACTATGAAGGGCGTGACCGGGTGATCGCCTACGGCGCGATCGGAGGCATCGCCGGCGCGGCCGGCGCCTGCGGGCCGATCATCGGCGGCTGGGTGGCCACCGTCGGGTCCTGGCGAGACGTGTTCGCGGCCGAGGCGGTGATCATGGTCTGCCTGCTCGGACTCTCAAGGATCGTTCGCGACGCGCCACTCGGACATGCCCGCCCGCGGATGGACTGGGTGGGTGCGCTGCTGTCCGCCAGCGGGCTGGCGCTGGCCGTGCTGGGAATCGTGCAGGCCTCGACCTGGGGGTGGGTGAACCCGAAGCAACCGCCGACGATCGGGGGCACCCCGATCGAACCGCTCGGCCGCTCGCCCGTGATCTACCTGATCGTGGTCGGGGTGATCCTAGTCGCCGGGTTTGTCCTGTGGGAGCGCCGCATCGCCGCCCAGGGACACGACACGCTAGTCGACCTGGCGATGCTGCGGCTAGCTCAGCTGCGCGCGGGCCTAGGAACCATGGCGGTCATGTTCCTGTGCCTGGGAGGCATCTTCTTCCTGATGCCGCTGTATTTGCAGATCGTGCTCGGCAAGAATCCGCTGCAGACCGGTGTCGACCTGCTGCCGATGTCGCTGGCCGTGTTCTTCGTGGCGATGGGCGCGTCGCGGCTCTCGACGCGGGTCGCGCCGCGCAGCGTGATTCAACTCGGGCTCCTGTTCGTCGCCGCTGGCGCCGGGGTGCTGATCATCACGATCGATCGCACATATGACCCGCTACCCTTCGCCGGCTCGGTGCTGGTCATCGGGATCGGGCTGGGGCTGATCGCCTCGCAGGTGACCAACGTCAACCTGGCATCGGCCGGTCCTGACAAGACGAGCGAGACCGGGGCGCTTCAGGGCACCGCGCAGAACCTCGGCTCAGCGCTCGGCACGGCTGTGATCGGATCGATCGTGCTCACCTTCCTGACCACCACCTTCGATCACCGCGTCTACAACGACACGTCGCTCCCGGTCGCGCCGCGCCACACGGTCTCGGCGCAGACCCGCCACGGGCTGTCGTTCATCCCCACGCCGATCGCCGCCAAAGCGCTCGAGCAGCGACACGTCCCGGCACCGATCGTCGAACAGCTGCAGACCAACTATGCGCTCTCCCAGATCGACGCGCTGAAGCTCGGAATCGGCGGGATCGCGCTGATCGCACTGCTAGGCCTTGGCGTCACCCGCCGGCTGCCCACCACCCCGCTGCGCGCCCCACCAGAGCAGATCGTCGCCAATTAGTAAGCCCCCCTTGCTATCGAGCAGACTGGCAGCGGCCAGCGCGGCAATCCTGTCACAGACGGGACAAGCCGCTTCACGAACAGGAGCTTCTCACTGCCAATCGTCGGAGGCATCGGTCAGCATCCACGCCAGTGACCCGCTGAGAGTGCTCTACTGTCCCGCCAACGCGCAAGCGCTCGTCGCCGGAGCCAGGCGTCGCCGCGCTCACGGACCCCGGACTGGTGCACGAAGGCATCCGCCGACGGCTCGGCTCCGGCCGAGACCGTGCCTGACGCGTCGCGCTAACCGCGCCCGCCGACAGCGGGACGCCGCGGTGCAGGCGCGTGCTCACCACGGTTCTGCTTGGTCGCCGGCTCGGCACTCTCGTGAGGCTGCTGCTCTTCACGGGCCTGGGCGGATCCCCGGTCAGGATCATGTCCGCGCTGTCGGCAAAGGGGGGCTGCGCAAGCAGAACATCCATCGACGTGCTCCTCGCCAATCGCGAGCGCGGCGCGTCAACGCGTGTCAAACGGCCGTCGAGGGTCCTGCTTCGCCGCGAACGCGCGCACGAGCGTTAGCCGGACGAGCCGTCCGCGCTAGCGGCCGCGGTGCCGCTCTGGGGAGAGCGCCTCCCACGAAAGCAATCGCGGCACGCGGGTCGACCTGGACGAGCGCTACGGCGACGGAGCAGTACTCAGCCGCCCGGCCAGGCCGGCGACTCCTTCGCCACGAGCCGAGGAGTCGCCGCTGGCTGCTGCTTGGCCAGGATGGGGTAGTGCGTGATCGGGATCGCGGTCCTCGCGACGGCGCTCGACGTAGGTCGCCGGCTAGATGGATCGGCTCCCGGGCGGTAGAGCTGGTTGGTCAAACGTCCAGCTCCAGGGGAGGGAGCCATGTCCTCTGCTCAGCAGCTGCTCGATACTGCCGGCCGTCGCCGCTCGCCGGCGACGTTGTCGGCCTTTCACGTCGGGAGGGCGCCAGGGAACAAGGGTCAGCGCCACGCGGCTGACCCGCCGACGGTCGATGAGATCATCGCGGTCATGCGTCACGCTGCCCGCGCCCGGTACGGCAATCGCCTCAACGGGTTGATTGTGGTGCTGTGGCGGGCTGGGCTGCGTATCAATGAGGCGCTGTCGCTGATCGAGACCGATCTGGAGGAACAGCGCGGGTCGATTTGGTCAGGCACGGCAAGAACGATCGGCGTCGTCAGGTCGGGATGGACGCGTGGGGCTGGTCATCGCTGCATCCGTGGCTGGCCGAGCGCGCCGCGTTGCCGGTCGGCCCGTTGTTCTTCGTGATCGCCGGACCGACGCGCGGGCACGCCTGGTCGGCCAGCGCCGCCAGGATCCAGCTACACCAGGTGGCGGTGGAGGCGGGCGTCCGGCGGCGCTTCGCGCCCCATCAGCTGCGCCATGCGCACGCGGTCGAGATGGAGGGAACGCAACCTTGAACTACCGCAGCGTTCTCGCGCGGGAGCTGACTGCGCTGGATGCGCGGTTGTACGGTCGAACGAGGCGGCAGCGGCGTTCGCGGCGGTCGACGATTGATCACTGAGGAGACAATGGTGTCTAGTGAAGACCGACGCTGTGTTGAGCGATCTGGACCGCTGAATCCGCCGTCCGGCGCGGTTAGTAGGCTGTGCGCGGCGATTATCGATGGGCGAGGGAAGCGATATGATGCTTGCGGCGTTCATGACTGGACAGCTCCGGATCTGCGCAGCGAGGCGTCGCGGGCGATCGTCGCGGCGCGGGTGAGTGAGGATGGCCGAGGCGGCGCGCTATCGGGCTCTGGAACAGGCGGGGCTGTTGCATCCGGCGGCCGGGGCTGTCCTGGCCGAGCCGTTTCGCGCGCATCCGGAGTTCTTCGCGTCCTTCGACAAGGTGCAGGTGAAGTACGAGATGCTGCGCGCGCACGTGATCGACGGTCAGACGGCGACCACG
>JAFAZZ010000174.1 GCA_019239375.1 Solirubrobacterales bacterium
CCAATCCTGGCCCGCGCGAACTGCCCGACGTACCATCTAACCAACGGATATGGCCGATTACGAGCGGACACCCCGCGTGCTGGTGGTGGAGGACGACGATGCGATCGCGCAGGTCCTCCAGCGCTCGCTGCGCATGGAGGGCTACGAAGTGCGGATCGCCGGCGACGGCGTAGCGGCGCTCGACGAGGCGCATGCGTTCCTCCCGGACCTGGTGATCCTCGATCTTGGTCTCCCCCGCCTCGACGGGCTCGAGGTGGCTAAGACGATCCGGCGCACCGACGATGTGCCGATCCTCGTGCTGACCGCCCGGGACGGCGTCGAGGCGCGCGTGGAGGGGCTGGATACGGGCGCGGACGATTACCTAGTCAAGCCGTTCGAACGCCAGGAGCTTCTGGCTCGGCTGCGCGCGCTCCTGCGGCGGCGACCGCCGCGCGGTCAAGCCAGCCTGACCATGGGCGATCTCAAGCTCAACCCGGACACGCACGAGGTCACCCGGGGTGGCCGGACGGTGGACCTGACCCAGCGCGAGTTCGAGCTGCTCGAGTACCTGATGCGCAACGAACGGATCGTGATCTCGCGCCAGCGGCTGCTGGACGAGGTGTGGGGCTATGACCCGTTCTCGATGACCAACACGATCGAAGTGTTCGTGTCGAACCTTCGGAGGAAACTGGAAGCTGATGGCGAGCCTCGGCTCCTACACACGATCCGCGGCGCAGGCTACGTTCTCCGCGTATAGGCGGATCCCGATCAAGTGGCGGCTCGCCGGCGGCTCGGCGATGCTGACCTGCGTGATCCTGGCCTCGTTCGCGGCGATCGTCGGGGTGCTCACCGACCGCCAGCTGCGCGGCCAATTCAACGATGAGGTGCGCAGCAACGCCGATCAGCTCGCCCAGAAGCTCCGCCCGAGCCTGGGTTGGGCAGGCAATAGTGGGCTCCTCAACGGCTGCAACCACACGGTAACGCTGAGGGATTACGCCAGCGCCGAGCACGTGCAGATCCGGATCTTCAACCAGGCCGGGTTTTTGCTGTGCACCCAGAACAACGTGAGGGTCAGGGGCGTCAAGTTCCCGACGACGACGCCGGCCTTCCCCCTCCCGGATCACGCGAGCACGTTCGAGCAAGGCGGATACCGCGTGGACGCCCGGCAGCTCAACGTGCAGGACAGCCCGGTCTGGCTGCTCTACGCCCGGCCCCTGTCCGACGTCGATCACACGCTAGCGCGCGTCCACCTGATCTTGATCCTGGGCGTTCTCGGCGGAACGGTGCTCGCGCTCCTGGCCGGCCTGGCGACGGCAGCGCGCGCGATGCGTCCGATTAAGCAGCTCACGGAAGCCGCCGGGGAGATCGAGCGAACCCGCGATCCGACCCTGAGGGTCCCCCAGCCGGAGGCCGACGATGAGGTGGCCGAGCTAGCGCGCACCCTGGAGGGCATGCTTGGATCGCTGAGCGCCGCTCGGGGCGACACCCACGCGGCGCTCGAGCGCCAGCGCGAGTTCGTGGCCGACGCCTCGCATGAGCTCCGCACGCCGCTGACCAGCCTGCTGGCCAATCTCGAGCTGCTGGCCGAGGAGCTCGAGGGCGAGCAGGCCGACACCGCGCAGGCTGCCCTACGCTCAGCCCGGCGAATGCGGCGCCTAGTCGGAGACCTGCTCCTCCTAGCTCGCGCCGATGCGCGTCGCACCCAGCCTCGCGGCCCCACCGACCTAGCCGACGTGCTCGTCGAAGCCGCCTCGGAGCTCGGCCCGATGGCCGAGGACCACGAGCTCTCGATCGATGCCGAGCCGGCCGTCGTGCCGGGTGTTCGAGACGATCTGCACCGCCTCACGCTCAACCTGATCGAGAACGCCGCCCGCCATACCCCACCGGGCACCTGCATCCGCGCCACGACCGCGGTCGAGGACGGGGCGGCCATCCTGACCGTCGAGGACGACGGACCGGGGATACCGCCGGAACTCGGCAACCGCGTGTTCGAGCGCTTCGTCCGCGGCTCCGCCGCCGGCGCACGCGGGTCGGGTCTTGGGCTGGCCATCGTGCGGGCCGTGGCCGAGTCCCACGGAGGCACGGTCGTGCTCGAGCAGCCGGAGCCCGGTGCCGGCGCGCGCTTCGTGATCAAGATCCCACGCGACCCCGTCGCCGGCGACCCAACCCCGGCCGAGCCGCTGGCAATTCGTCGGCGCCGCGCCCGCTACATGGTCGATCCGCGCGGTTGGGCGCCGTAGTTGGCTCGATAAGGGGCCCGTCGGCTTGCATGCGGATTCGGGGACCGGGGCGAGCAAGTGCTAAAATTGCTTTACATCAAGCAAGTATCTGCCAGCTAATCCCGTCTGATGACCCCCGCCCCGACGCTCACGAACCTGGACCTCGAAACGGCCGACCGCCTACGCGCGGTGATCGGCAAGCTCTCGCGCCGGCTCAGGCCGACGCCCGCCGCGGTCGCGGCCGGGCTGACGCCGACGCGGAGCTCGGTTCTGCTCACCGTCGTGAGGGAGGGAACGATCCGGTTATCGGATCTGGCCGATTCGGAGGGCATCAACCCAACCCAGCTTTCTCGCGCGATCGCGCATCTCGTGGACGCCGGCCTGGTCGAGCGCTCGGCCGACGAGGGCGACCGCCGCGCCGCGTGGCTCAAACCGACCGTGGCGGGACGGCGCCTCACCGAGCGCATTCGCCGTGAGCGGACCGACGCGCTGAATCGCGCGCTCGAGCGCCTGAGCGCTGACGAGCGCGACCGCGTCTTGACGGCCCTCCCAGCCCTCGAGGACCTGGCCGAGCGCCTCAAGGGAGAGCGGCCTTGACGCGCGTGATTCGCGCCGGCCGGGTGACCTTCGCGGCTCTGTCGGTCCCGAACTATCGCCTCTACTACGGAGGCCAGGCCGTCTCGCTCGCCGGAACCTGGATGCAGATGACCGCCCAGGCCTGGCTGGTGCTGACGCTCACCCACTCGAGTACCGCGCTCGGCCTGATCATCGCGCTCCAGACCCTGCCCGTCCTCCTGCTCGGGCCCTACGGCGGGGTGATCGCCGACCGCGTCAACAAGCGCCGGCTGATGATCATCCTCCAGAGCGCCATGGGGGTCCAGGCGCTGATCCTGGGCGTGCTCACGGTGACGGGCGAGGTTCAGTACTGGCAAATCGGAGTGCTGGCTGCGCTGCTGGGCCTGAACAATGCCTTCGAGAACCCGGCGCGCCAATCGTTCATGCTCGAGATGGTCGGCCCCGAGCACCTGCGCAACGCGGTCAGCCTCAATTCGGTCATGGCCAACACCGCTCGAGTGGTCGGGCCGGCGATCGCCGGGATCCTGATCGCCACCGTGGGCATCGGGATCTGCTTCCTGCTCAACGCGGCCAGCTTCGCAGCCGTGATCGGGTCGCTGCTGGCGATGGACCGCACGACGCTCAACCCGACCATGCCCACCCCCCGTGCTCGCGGGCAGCTCCGCGACGGGTTCCGCTACGTGCGCGCCACGCCCGAGCTCCTCATCCCCCTGATGATGATGGGCCTCGCCGGCTGTCTCACCTACGAGTTTCAGGTGACGCTGCCGGTGATGGCCAGCCGCGGGCTGCACGTCGGCTCGACCGGCTTCGGGTTCATGACCGCGACGATGGGCGTCGGCGCCGTGCTCGGTGGGCTACTCGTGGCGGCGCGCGGCAAGATCGGGCTGCGGGCGCTGGTGCTGGCCGCGGCGGGGTTCGGGATCGCGCTCACGCTGGCCACGCTCGCCCCCAGCCTGCCGCTCGAGCTCGCGGCGCTGGCCTTCGTCGGCTGGGGGAGCATCTCGTTCATGTCGATGGGCAACTCGACGCTCCAGCTCACTGCCGCGCCGGACCTGCGGGGACGCGTCATGTCGCTGTGGTTCGTCGCCTTCCAGGGCTCCACGCCGATCGGCGGTCCGCTCGTGGGCTGGCTGATGGCCGTCGCCGGAGCCCGGGCCGGCCTGGGCTTGGGCGCGGCGACGATCTTCGCCGTCGCCCTGCTCGGATTGCTGGCGCTCCGCCGGGTTCCGGCCGAAGCCGCATCGCCCGCCGACCGGCGCTCAGACCTCCACTACGACTGGGAGGACCATCGGCCGGCGCCGGAGCCGGTCGTAGACGAACGCCGCCAGGTCGTCGTGTAGCTCCTGCTGGAGCATGTCGATTTCACGTACGCCGTCGTTCGCCGCCCGTCCCAGCGAGCGCTCGACCTCCTGGCGGATTTCCTCGACCAAACTGTCGGCCGCCTCGACGAACGGCACGCCGCGGAAGATCACCTCGGGCGGGACGACCGATGCGCCGCTCTGCTCAGACACCGTGGCGACCACGATGAAGATCCCATCGCCGGACAGCATCCGGCGATCACGCAGAGCAACGTCAGCCGGGTCGCCGATGTCGACGCCGTCGACGAAGATCATCCCGGATTGCTCGGGCTCGCCATAGCGGGCGCCCGCGGCATCGATCTCGAGCGGTAGGCCGTTCTCGCCCCGGAACACGTCCCCGGGATCGATCCCCACCGCATCGGCCAGCTGCCCATGCAGGCGGATGCGCTTGTGGTCCCCGTGCACGGGCATCACGTAGCGGGGCTTGACCAGGTTCAGCATCAGCTTGAGCTCCTCGGCGTATCCATGCCCCGAGGCGTGGATCGGCGCCTCGCGGGGAGTGATCACCTCGCAGCCGATGTGGAACAGGCGGTCGACGGTCTCGTTCACCGCGCGCTCGTTGCCCGGGATCGGGGTGGCCGAGAACACCACGGTGTCGCCACGGTGCAGCTTGATCATGCGGTGGTCGTTGTGGGCCATCCGCCGCAGCGCCGACAGCGGCTCGCCCTGGGAGCCGGTCGAGATCACGACGATCTTCTCGTCCGGCCAGTCCTCCACCTCCTGAGGCGGGATGAGCGTCCCCTCGGGGAACTCGATGTGGCCGAGCGAGCGCCCGATGTTCACGTTCTTGCGCATCGATCGCCCCACCAACGAGACCTTGCGCCCGAGCCGGGCCGCGGCATCGATGACCTGCTGCACGCGATGGATATTCGACGCGAAGCTGGTGACGATGATCCGGCTGGGAGCCCGCGCGAACACCTCCTGCAGCCGCGGCCCGACATCGCGCTCGGAGGGCGAGAAGCCTGAACGGTCGGCGTTCGTCGAGTCGCCGCACAGGAGCAGCACGCCTCGGCGCCCTAGCTCGGCCAGTCGCGAGACGTCCGCCGGCACGCCGTCCACCGGCGTCTGATCGAACTTGTAGTCGCCAGTCACCAACACCGTCCCCAGCTCGGTGGTCAGGGCGACCGCGCACGAGTCAGGGATCGAGTGGGTCATGTGCACGAGCTCGAGGCGGAACGGCCCGAGCTCGAGCTCCTCGCCCGGCCGCAGGTCGTCGAGCGGCACGTCGCGGAGCTTGTGCTCATCGAGCTTGGAGCGCGCCATGGCAACGGTTAGCCGGCCGCCGTACACCGGCGGGTGCCGGTCGAGCTCGCGCATCACCCATGGGAGCGCGCCGAGATGATCCTCGTGGCCGTGCGTGACCACGATCGCCTCGATGTCCTCGGCGCGGTCGCGCAGATAGGCGAAGTCGGGCAGCACGAGGTCGATTCCGAGCATGTCAGTGGTGGGGAAGCGCAGGCCCGTGTCCACGACCACGACCCGCCCGTCGTATTCGACGACGGTCATGTTCTTGCCGATCTCGCCCAGGCCGCCGAGCGGCAGGACGCGGAGGGTGTCAGTCACGCGCTACTGCTTGCAACAGCCCGTGGCGCTCGAGCATCGACCGGATCACGCCCTGCTCCTGCTCAGTCAGATCCACGTAGGGCAGGCGCGGCGTGGCGTTGGGCAGGATGCCGAGCAGCGTGAGGGCCGCCTTGGTCGCGCAGGCCAGGGGCGCGACGGTCATGTCGCGGTAGACGTCCTTGATGCTCTGATCAATCTCGCGCCGGTGGTCGGGCTCGTCCACCATCCGGTGCATCTCTTCGCCGAATAGATGGCTGGCCACGAGGATCCCGCCGGCCTCCCCCATCTCGAGCACGTCCACCAACAGGTCATCGTTGCCGGCGTAGATCCTCAGGCCATCGATCTTGGCCAGGTTGGCGGCGTTGGCCTGCTTGACCGCGACGATGTTCTCGAGCTGGGCGAGCTCGGCCAGCAGGTCGTTGGGCATGTCCGAGCCCGTCCGCTGGGGGATGTTGTAGAGCACGATCGGCAGGTCGGTGGCGCGGCAGACCTCCTCGTAATGGCGGACGATCCCGCGCCGACTGGGCCGGTTGTAGTACGGGTTGACGTGCAGGAGCGCGTCGGGGCCGATCTCGGTGGCGCGCTCGGTCAGGTGAACGGCGTGGCGGGTGTCATTCGAGCCCACGCCGGCCACGAGCGTGCAGCGGCCGCGCATCTCCTGGACGGCCAGGCGGATCATCCCCAGGTGCTCCTCGTCGTTCAGCGTCGAGGCCTCGCCCGTTGTGCCGCAGATGACCAGGCCGTCCGAGCCGTGCTCGGCCAGGTGGTGCATCAGCGCCACGGCCGCGTCCTCGTCGACGCGCCCGTCTCCGTCGAACGGCGTGACCATCGCGGTCAGGATCGACCCGAGCTCCATCACCCTCGATTATCGCAGGGGAGGCGGGCGCTACAGCTCTTTGCGCCCGCCCCAGGCCAGGACGGAGAGCGGACCCATGCCGTTGTCGGGGTGCGCCGGCGGAGGCGCAAGCTCGTGCTCGGGCCGCGGCGGCTGGGCCACAATATGGCTGACCGGGGCGTCCGTCAGCTTGCCGATGCGCTCCGGGAGACCTGCGCGCAGCCACTTCGAGAAGCGCATGGGCAGGGTCGAGACGATGATCTCGTCGTATCTCTTCGGGTCCCAGACATCGGTCACGGCCAGGATCGGGTCGCCGTTGCCGACGCTGCCCTGCGCCTCCAACCCGGCCGCGCGCAGCTGCTCGAGGGCGTCCTCGAGCTTGACCACCGCCGCCTCGCGGCCGCCGCCGGATGGCGTGGCGGGGATGACGAGCGTGAAGCTGGCCGGAGCACGCGCCTTCAGCGCCGCGATCAGCTCATCGGAGGTCGCCGTCACGTTCGCCACCACGAGAAAGCTCCGTTTCCACGTCATGACCGACCTCCTGTGATGAGTTAGCGCTCACAGCCAAGATAGCGCGCGCGGTGGCGGGTGCAAGCGGCCGTGTGTCATAGCGACGGGAGCGGTCTGCGACGAGTGGATATGGGGTCGCCTGCGGCGACGTCCGTGGGGCCGATTCCGCCGGGCATCCCTGCCCGGCGGGAGCCGCGATCCGCGCCGCCCGGCATGGACGCCGGGCGGAAAGGCCCCATGGACGTCGAGCGAAGCGAGACCCAGTATCCGCGAGCCTGCTGACCGGCACCTCGGACGCCTGGCGCCGGCGGTCTCATGCTCGAGCTTCTCGATGCGACCGCGCCGTTCGCGGGTAGACCACAACGGGTTGACAAGTTCGAGGTCGCGATTCATGCCGAGAAATTCGCCGGTCGGAGCCATTTCGAAGTCGTCGGTTCGCCGCACGAGACCAGGAACGCGCGGCATGCCGCGAGAGCAGCGCGAGCGGCTCATCCTCGAGGTGGCCGGGCAGGTGTTCGCGCGCGCCGGCTACGACTCAGCCTCAATGGACGAGATCGCCGAGCTCGTCGGCGTCTCTAAGCCGATTCTGTACGCCTATTTCGGCTCCAAGGAGGGCCTGTACCTCGCCTACATCGAACGCGCCGGCCGGGAACTGGTAGAGCGCTTGGTCGGGGCCTGGTCGCGCGGCGCCGGTTCCGCCTCCCGCCTGCGCGCGCCGGTCGTTGAGTTCCTGGCCTTCGTCGAGGAGCGTGACAACGGCTGGCGGGTGCTGTTCCGCGAGGCTGCCTCGAGCCGGCCGCTCGCCGAGCAGGTCGCGGTCCTGCGCGGGCGGATCGTGGACGCGATCCGGGAGATGGTCGAGTCCTCGAGCGCCGACTCCCCGCCGCCGGCTTCCGATGCGGTCGCCCATGTCCTCGTGGGGGCCGGCGAGTCGCTGGCCAACTGGTGGCTGGACCATCGTGAGGTCCCGCGCGCCGACGTCGCTGGGTGGTATCTAGGTGTCGTGCAAGCGGTGCTCGCCGGGACGCGGGCCGGGCGGGCGCAAGCGCCTGAGGGCCTGCGCGGGCTCTAAGCGAGCAGCTTCTCCAGGCCGACGACCGGCGAATCGCCGAGGTTGACCACTCGCCGGATGGCCAGCAGCACACCCGGCATGAACGACTCGCGATCGGTCGAGTCGTGTCTGATCGTCAGCGTCTGACCGACGTCGCCCAGAATGACCTCCTGATGAGCGACCAGGCCCGGCAGGCGCACCGAGTGGATCGGCGGGCTCGCGCCGGTCGGCGAGGCCTCGGCCATCAAGGCAGCGGTCCGCGCCGCGGTACCGCTCGGCGCGTCGACCTTGGTGGCGTGGTGCAGCTCGATGATCTCGGCCTGGGCCATGTGCCGGGCGGCCTGGACGGCGAACTGCATCATCAAAACGGCCCCGATGGCGAAGTTGGGCGCGACGAAGATGTTCGCTCCGGTGGCACCCTCGAGCTCGGCGGGATCGAAGCCGGTGGTCCCGATCACGACGTGGACGCCGGCTTGTGCAGCCAGGCGGGCGTTGGCCACGGCGCTGGTCGGCGCGGTGAAGTCAACCAGGACGTCCGCGTTCGGGAGGACGTCCGCGAGCGGCGTTTGCAGTGCGGGGTCGGCGCGGCCCGTCAGCTCGAGGTCGTCGGCGGACTCGACCGCCCGGCACACGGTCTGGCCCATCCGGCCGGCCGCGCCCGCCACCGCGACCCGGATCGCGGGCATCAGCGCGTCTCCACCAGCGCCGGCGCCATCGATCCGAGCGCCTCTTCGAAGCGGCCTTCGTCTGGACCGATGCCGGCCGCCGAGAGCCGATCGGGCGACCACAACTCATCGACCAGCCCGGCCAGATCCTCGACCGAGACGGCGTTGATCCGCTCGACGGTCTCGTCCAGCGAGAGCAGCGGCATACCGGCCAGCAGCTCGGAGCCGAGGCGGTTCATGCGGGCGCCGGTCGATTCGAGCGCCAATACCACCCGGCCCTTGAGGTTCTCCTTGGCCCGCGCGAGCTCCTCGGGCGTGGCTGGATCCTCGCGCAGGCGCGCCAGCTCGGACGCGATCACGTCGAGGCCCTCGACGATGTTGTCCGGTCGCGTCCCCAGATACAACCCGGCCTGGCCGGTGTCCTGGTAGGCGCTCGTGAAGGAATACACGGCGTAGGCCAGGCCCCGGCGCTCGCGCACCTCCTGGAACAAGCGCGAAGAGGAGGTCCCCCCGAACACGTTGTCGAGTACGCGCAAGGCGAAGCGGCGATCGTCGTGACGGGCGAGGCCCGGTCCGCCCAGGCACACGTGGTACTGCTCGGTGTCCTTGCGCTCAAACCGCCGGCGTGGGGCGCTGACTCCTGGCGCCGGCAGAGCCCGCGAGTTCGAGCCGCTCGAGCCGCGGGTTATGGTCTCGGCGGCCAGGTTCGTGAACGCGTCGTGGTCGACCGCGCCGGCCGCGACGATCACGACGTTCCCGGGCTGGTAGCGCTCTGCGTGAAAGCGCGCGATCTGCTCCGCGGGTGTTCCCGCGATCACATCGGCACGGCCGATGATGGCCCGGCCCAGCGGGTGTCCGCCGAACACGGCCTCGCCCAGGAGGTCGAACACCTTCTCCTGCGGATCGTCTTCGTACATGGCGATCTCTTCGAGAATCACGGCCCGCTCGGAGTCGATGTCGTTGAGGGCCGGGCGGAAGACCATGTCCGCCATCACGCCGAATGCCTCGGGCGCGTGCTCGTCGATGACGCGCGCGTAGACCGAAGTCGTCTCCTTACCCGTGCCGGCGTTCAGCTCGGCGCCCATTGCATCGAAGATCTGGTCGATCTCCAGCGAGCCGTACTTCTCCGAGCCCTTGAACAGGAGATGCTCGAGCAGGTGCGAGAGCCCGGCGTGGTGATCGTCCTCGTGCCGCGAGCCGGTGGCGATCCAGAACCCCAGGGACACGGATCGGACCGAGGGCATCGCCTCGGTCACGACCCGGACCCCCGAGTCGAGGGTGGTCAGCCGGTGCTGTTGGAGCACGTAACGCGCGCCTGGAGAGCCGTCGCCGCCCTAGGAGCGGGGACGCTCCGGGTCGCGGTCGCGCACTCGTCCCCGGTCGCCGTCACGGCCGCGATCACCGTCGCGGCCGCGGTCGCGGTCGCGATCGCGGCCGCCGCGGCCCCGGTCCCGGCCGTCGCGTCCGCCCCGGTCACGGCGCGGCGGGCCGTTGTCGCCGGTGCCGACCGAGGCGAGCTCCTCGACGCTCTTGCCGGCGATGTCCGGATCGTTGGCCAGGCGCAGGCCGATCCGTCCGCGCTCGCGGTCCACCTCAACGACGCGAACGGCCAGCTCGTCGCCCTTGTTGAGCACCTCCTCCACCGACGCGATCCGCCGGCCGGGCGCGATGTTGGAGATGTGCAGCAGACCGTCGGTTCCCTTGGCCAGCTCGACGAAGGCGCCGAACGCGGTGGTCTTGACCACCTTGCCGGTGAACTCGTCGCCGACCTCGACCTCCTTGGTCATCGAGCGGATGCGGTCGACCAGGGCGTCACCCTGCTCCCCACTGGCCGCGTAGACCAGCACCTGGCCCTCGTCGTTGACGTCGATCTGGGCGTCGAACTCCTCCTGCAACGACCGGATCGTCTCGCCGCCCTTGCCGATGAGCAGCCCGATCTTCTCGGGGTCGATTTGGATGCTCGAGATGCGCGGGGCGTGCTTGGACAGCTCGGACCTCGGCGCATCGATCACGTTGGCCATCTCGCCCAAGATGAACGTGCGGGCGGACTTCGCCTGGGTGAGCGCGTCGCGCATGATCTCGAACGTCACCCCGGTGATCTTGATGTCCATCTGCAGCGCGGTGATGCCGCGCTCGGTGCCCGCGACCTTGAAGTCCATGTCGCCGAGATGGTCCTCGACGCCGGCGATGTCGGTGAGGATGATGTAGTCCTCGCCCTCCTTGATCAGTCCCATCGCGATGCCGGCGACTGCTCTCGGGAGGGGGACACCGGCGTCCATCAGGGAGAGCGACGAGCCGCAGACGCTGGCCATGCTCGATGATCCGTTCGACTCGAGGATGTCCGACACGACGCGGATCGTGTAGGGGAACTCCTCCTGGCTCGGGATCATCGGCACCAGCGCCCGCTCGGCCAGAGCGCCGTGGCCGATGTCACGGCGCTTGGGCCCCCGCATCGGACCGGCCTCCCCGACCGAGAAACCGGGGAAGTTGTAGTGGTGGAAGTAGCGCTTGGCCGTCTCCAGGCCGAGGGTGTCGAGCCGCATTTCCTCGCGCGTGGTGCCGAGGGCGACGACCGACAGTGCCTGGGTCTGACCGCGGGTGAATAGGGCCGAGCCGTGGGCGCGCGGGGACACGCCGACCTCGATCGAGATCGGGCGGATCTCATCAGCGCTGCGGCCGTCGGGGCGCTTCTTCTGGATCGCGATCCGCTCGCGGATGAGCGTCTTCTCGAGCTTGTCGAAGGCGCGCTGGGCGTTGGCGCGGTACTCGGCGTAGCTCTCGGCCTCCGGGTCGCCGGAGTACTGGGCGAGCACCTGCTCCTCGACCGACCTGCACGCCTCCTGGCGCTCGAGCTTCTCCTCGACCTGCGTGGCGGCGTCGAGCGCGGCGCCGTGCGAGGTCTTGATCTGCTCGTACAAATCGGGATGGACCTGCGGCACCTCGACCGCCAGCTTCTCCTTGCCGGCCTTCTCGGCCAGCTCGCGCTGCGCGGCGCACAGCTTTCTGATCTCCTCGTGGGCAATGTCGAGGGCGTCGAGGATCTCCGCCTCGGGGATCTCGTTGGCGCCCGCCTCGACCATCAAGATGGCCTCCTCGGTGCCGGCCACGATCAGGTCGAGGTCGGTGCTCTCGCCGAGGT
>JAFAZZ010000221.1 GCA_019239375.1 Solirubrobacterales bacterium
TTGCGCGAGCTCGCTCGCGCGCTTGGGGACCTGGATCGGGCCGATACCGCCCTCGAACCAGATCTTCCCAGGCTCGATCTGGTCGATCATCAGCAGATCCTCGACCCAGTCCGCGTCCCTGACGTCGTCGACGTCGATGTCCGGCGCCTTCATCGCGATCCCGACGAGCAGGTCGGTGAGACGGTCTGCCGCGGGCAACTCGCGTGCGGTGTCCCGCGCGCGGTCGACGGCGATCTCGGCCACGTCAGTTTCGATGTGGTCGTGCTGCTCGAGCCAGCGTGCGAGCTTGCCGATACGCTGCGGGTGGCCCCTTCGCCGAGGAAGGGGACCGCGTGTGCTGTGTGGGCGGCTTTGGCAAGACCGGCCCCGTCCGAGGCGGAGGTTGTCCCGGAGCTCGTAGAACTTTGAGGTGACGGCGGTCCCTCCGGCCCGTCCGCTCCAGCTGGGAGCGTGGCGGGTGATCAAGCCAAGATCGAAGGAGGAACCGCCGTGAAGTGCAACGTACCGGTCGCCGAGGCGATCAGCGAGGAGGCCGTGCTCCCGGAGCGCGTGCAGGAGGCGTTGGGTCAGCTGGTCGGGGCTGCGAAGGAAGAGCTGTTAGCCCTGAGCGTGAGCGTCGGGCTTGGGGTACTGGCCGAGCTGATGGAGGAAGAGCTGAACGAGGTCGTGGGGCCGAGGGGCAAGTGGATCCCCGAGCGCACCGCCGTGAGGCACGGTCGTGAGGACGGCGAGGTGACGCTCGGTGGCCGGCGGGTGCCGGTTCGCAGGCCGCGCGCCCGGACCGCGGACGGCGAGTCAGAGCTGCCGTTGCGGACCTATGAGCACTTCGCGAGCCGCGATCCGCTGAAGGAGATCGCGTTGGAGCGGATGCTGGCGGGTGTCTCGACCCGCAACTACCGTCGCGCCGGCGAGCCGGTCGGCGAGGAGATCGAGGAGCGCTCGACGTCGAAGAGCTCGATCTCGCGGGTGTTCGTGGAGCGCACCGGCCACCAGCTTTGGATGCTGATGAACCCGCCACTCGCCGACCTGCGGCTGGTGGCGGTCATGCTCGACGGGATCGAGCTGCACGGCTACATCAATGTCGTCGCGCTGGGGATCACCACCGAAGGCGATAAGCTCGCGCTCGGGCTGTGGGAAGGCACGACCGAGAACGCGGCCGTGGCGTCGGCCCTGCTATCGGACCTGGTCGACCGCGGTCTCGACGTCGAGCAAGGGCTGTTGTTCGTGATCGACGGGTCCAAAGCGCTCTGAACGCAGTCGCGAACTTCGAGTTCGAGCGTCTGATCGGGCGCATCTGCGGGCCGCGGAGAAGGAATCGGTCGTGAGACGTAGTACTCAACGGGCTGATGGCCGGTCGTCGCGCCTATGCCGACGAATACGCGGCCCGGGTCAACCGGGCGGTCGAGTTGCTGAGCGACCGGTCGCCGGCCGACGCGGTACGAGCGCTGCAGGCCGAGCATGCGCTGTCGGAGCGTCAAGCGCGGCGCTACGTCAAGGCGGCGCAAGCGGCGCCGGGCGGGGTGGCGGTGCCGGAGCGCACCGCCGTGTTCACCGTCAGGTTGGCGCCATCGTTGATCGCTGGCCTGCGCCGACACGCGCGCTCGCGCGGGCTGACTTTGAGCGCCGCCGTCGCGGAGGCGGTGAGGCTGTATCTCGGTCAGGCTCGCGAGCGGCACGGTGGCAAGGCGGGTTGAGATCGAGTTCGTCGGCGACCGTCTCGCCGGCGCACCGCTGTCGCAGGCGTACTCGGCGTTGGCACCCGAGCGGCGCCGAGTGACAGTGACAGTGACAAGGAACGAAGGGAGCGGTGATGAGCGGCAGCGCCGGGCAGACCAACGGTCAGGCGAAGGTCGCGGCGATCTACGCGCGGGTGTCCTCGGAGCGCCAGCGCCAGGAGCCGACGATTCAGAGCCAGACCGTCGCGCTGCATGAGCTGGCCGACCAGCGCGGCCTGGTCGTCCCGGACGAGTTCGTCTTCGAGGATGACGGGTTCTCCGGCGCGAACTTGCAACGGCCCGCGCTCGAGCGACTCCGCGACCGGGCGTTCGACGGGTGCTTCGAGGTCGTGCTGTGTCACGCGCCCGACCGGCTCGCGCGCCGCTACGCCTACCAGGTCCTACTGCTCGAGGAGCTCGCGCGCGGCGGGATCGAGGTCATCTTCGCCAAGGAGCCCGAGGGTCGGGCTCCCCGGAGGACGAGCTGCTGCGTCAGTTCCAGGGGATGATCGCCGAGTACGAGCGAGCGCAGATCGCCGAGCGGTGTCGCCGTGGGAAGCTGCACCGCGCGCGAGCCGGCGCGGTGTCGGTGCTCTCGGGCGCGCCCTACGGCTACCGGTATGTCAAGCGGATCGAGCACGCCGACGCGTTCTATGAGATCGATGAGCTCGAAGCGCCGATCGTCCGGGAGATCTTCGACCGCTACGTCGAGCGGCGCGAGTCGATCGTGCAGATCGGCCGGACGCTCAGCGAGCGGGGCGTGCCGACCAGGACCGGGACGCCGCACTGGGGATCGTCGACGATCTGGGCGATCCTGCGCAACCCCGCGTACACGGGCCAGGCGGCCTACGGTCGCCGGCGCGTGACCGGCGAGCCGGCGAACCCGATGCGCTTGACCCGCCAGCGAGTCAGGCATTCGGGTCGCTCCGCCTACGAGCACGTCGGGCCCGAGCACTGGCTGCGGATCCCGGTGCCAGCGCTGATCAGCGAGGAGCAGCACGGGCTCGCTCAGGAGCTGCTTGAGCGCAACAGCCGGCTCTCGCCGCGCAGCACACGCAAGCCCTCGCTGCTGCAAGGGATCCTCGTCTGCCGCGCGTGCGGCCACTCCTACTACCGCAGCTCAACGCGCAGCAAGACCGGGAACGTGCACCACTACTACCGCTGCTCGGGCGCCGACGGCTTCCGCCGCCCCGAGGGCCGAGTCTGCGCCGCTCGCCCAGTTCGCATCGACGAGGTCGACGAGCCGGT
>JAFAZZ010000270.1 GCA_019239375.1 Solirubrobacterales bacterium
GGCATTGGGTAGCACTCATCCAACATCGTCCCAACTGGCAACGCCAGGGGACCGCCCGCGCGATGACTGCTGGCAAACAGGAGGAATCATGGGACTAGCCGACGCGCTGACCGGTGGGGGTCGGCCGCAGCAGGGCCAGCGGGGCCGTGCTGGCTGCCGCGACCACGGCGCGTCGTGCGACTGCATCTCCCAGGCGGAGACCGTCCAGCACCACGACGAGCTCCTCGTGATGTTCCGCACGTCCGGCGGGGTACCAAGAGGCCGAGGATTAGGGCAGATCGGAGGGTGACATGGCTGTGAGTAAGGCTACGCAGGCCGAGCTGCGGACGGTCGAGACGTCAATCCCGGCGCGGATGGATCGGTTGCCCTGGTCGCGCTGGCACTGGATGGTGGTGATCGGCCTGGGGACGGTCTGGATCCTGGACGGCCTTCAGGTGACGATCGTGGGATCGATCGCCGGGCGGCTGACCGAGCACGGCAGCGGCATCCAGCTGACCGCCGCCGAGATCGGCGCGGCCGGCTCGGCCTACATCGTCGGGGCGTGCGCCGGAGCGCTCTACTTCGGATCGCTGGCCGACCGGATCGGGCGGAAGAAGCTGTTCATGATCACGCTGCTCGTATTCCTCGGGGGCTCGATTGCCACCGGATTCTCGTTCAACGTGTGGTGGTTCATCCTGTTCCGCGCCATCACGGGAGCGGGCATCGGCGGTGAGTACTCCGCGATCAACTCCACAATCGACGAGTTGATCCCGGCCCGAGTCCGGGGCGCGGTCGACCTGATCATCAACGGCTCCTACTGGATCGGCACGGCTGTGGGCGCGTGCCTATCGGTCGTCCTGCTGGACCCGAGCATCTTCGCCAAGAACGTGGGCTGGCGCGTCTCGTTCTTCCTGGCCGCGATCTTCGGCATCGCGATCCTGCTCGTGCGGCGCAACGTGCCCGAGAGCCCGCGCTGGATGGTCATCCACGGTTATGACAAGGAAGCCGAGACATTGGTAGCCGACATCGAGACGCAGGTGATGGCGTCGACCGGTTTGGAACTTGACCCGCCGCATCGGACGCTCCGGATCAAGCAGCGCAAGAGCATCCCGATGAGCGAGATCGCCCAGACGTTCTTCAAGCTCTATCCCAAGCGCACGATCCTGTGCTTCTCGCTGTTCACTGGGCAGGCGTTCCTCTACAACGCGATCTTCTTCACCTACGCGCTGGTGCTGACCAAGTTCTACAACGTGGGGACGGGTTCGGTGGGCTGGTACATCCTCCCGTTCGCCGCCGGCAACTTCGCCGGGCCGCTGCTGCTCGGGCGGCTGTTTGACACCGTGGGCCGCAAGCCGATGATCGCCGGCACCTACATCCTCTCGGGTGTGCTTTTGATCATCACAGCGTTCCTGTTCAAGAACGGGACGCTCACCGCGGTGACCCAGACGATCGCCTGGTGCGTGATCTTCTTCTTCGCCTCGGCCGGCGCCTCCGCCGCGTACCTCACAACCAGCGAGATCTTCCCGATGGAGACCCGCGCGCTGGCGATCGCCTTCTTCTATGCCTTCGGCACAGTGATCGGCGGCGTAGGCGGACCCATCCTGTTCGGCGCGCTGATCGCCAGCGGCAAGCCAAGCGACGTCTTCGTTGGCTACATCATCGGCGCCGCGCTGATGATCGGCGCTGGTCTCGTCGAGGTCGGACTCGGTGTGGAGGCGGCAGGGCGCGAGCTCGAGGACATCGCGGCACCGCTCAGCGCCCAGGAGGCCGAGGAGCAGGAGACGGCCGAGGCAGCCGATGTGCTGACCGTCGGAGGGACATCGGAGCCGCGGGCGCGCGAGCATGGCCGGCCGGTCGGGCCACAGGTGATTGAATCAGGCGACGTCGTCAGTGAGGCGGAACGCGAGCACGGGGGCTGGCATGCGCGGCCAACCCGTGAGGCGCGGACCAGCCAAGTCAACCCGGGAGTGTGAGAAAAATGGAACAGTCAGGCCGCGACCGTCCGGGATCGAGCGCCGCAACGAGCAGGCGCCGGAGTGAGTTCCGCGACCGCGGGCCGCGCAGCTGGTCGCCGCTTCAGCCGGGCTCGACCTACGAGCCCGGCGAGGACCGCTACTGGCTCGACCGTGAGATGACGCTGATCGAGCGGGCCCTCGAGGACAAGGGCGAGATGCGGCGGTCTGAGCTCGGTGAGTTGATCGGCTGCAAGTATTGGGGCCCGGGACGGTTCGCCCGCGCGTTGAAGGCGGCCAGTGAGCAAGGCCGCATCAAGCACTCCGGCTTCGGCCGCTACGCGCCGAGTGGTGGCGGCGGCGGGCGGGACTGACGCGGGCGCCGACCGCCGGGATGAGCTCGAACCGGCAGGAGCCGGACGCCGGGGGTTCGTCTCGCCCGGGCGCCTTCGCCCGCCTCCGGCGGCTGCCCTTGGTTGGACGCGCGGCGGACTGGGGACTCGGACCCTCAGCCGTCTCGAAGCAGACCAGGGGGGCGGGGGCGCGGATCGCTGGTCTGAAGGTGACGGAATCCGTGTGTCCCTATTGCGCTGTCGGCTGCGGCCAGCTCGTCTACACACGTGACGGTGAGCTGGTCGACATCGAAGGCAATCCGCGCTCGCCGATTAACCAGGGCACGCTGTGTCCGAAGGGGCAGGCATCCCGCCAGCTCATCCAGCAGCCGGGGCGCCTGACGAAGGTTCTCTACCGGCGACCGTACGGGACCGAATGGGAGGAGCTCGAGCTCGAGCGGGCGATGGACATGATCGCTGACCGGGTTGTGGCCGCGCGCGATGAGCACTGGCAGGAGACCAACGCGGAGGGCTGGCGGGTCGACCGGACGCTCGCCTTCGCGCATCTCGGCGGCGCGACGCTCGACAACGAGGAGAACTACCTGATCAAGAAGCTGTTCACGGCGCTCGGGGCGGTGCAGATCGAGAACCAGGCGCGAATATGACACTCCTCCACGGTGCCCGGTCTGGGCGCCTCGTTCGGCCGCGGCGGAGCCACGAACTTCCAGCAGGACTTCCAGCAGTCCGATTGCGTCTGGATCCAGGGCTCCTCGCTGGTCGAGGCTCACCCCGTGGGCTCGCGCTGGATGATGAAGGCGCGCGAGCGCGGCGCGAAGATCATCCACGTCGACCCGCACTACTCGCGGACCAGCGCGGTGGCCGACGTCTATGTCCAGATCCGCGCCGGCACTGACATCGCCTTCCTCGGCGGGCTGATCCGGCACATCATCGAAACCGGCTCGTACTTCCGGGAGTACGTCGTCAACTACACCAACGCGCCCGTCATCATCGACGAGCGCTATCAGGGGCCCGAAGAGCTGGACGGCGTGTTCTCCGGGTTCGACCCGGCCAGCGGGACCTACGACCGAACGTCCTGGCTGCCGCAGGGGGCCGAGCCGCCGTCGGGTCCCGGCGAGCGCGAGCATGCCACGCGTGCCTTCGAGGAGCAGACGGGAGCGGGCATGGGCCTCGAGGACGTGCCGATGGATCCGACGCTCGAGCACCCGCGCTGCGTCTTTCAGATCCTCAAACGCCATTACGCCCGCTACACGCCCGAGATGGTCCAGCGGATCTGCGGCTGCTCGCGCGATGACTTCCTGCGGGTGGCGCAGACGCTGATCGAGAACTCCGGCCGAGAGCGCACCACGATGCTCGCCTACGCGGTCGGCTGGACGCAGCACAGCACGGGGGTGCAGACGATTCGGGCCGGATCGATCGTTCAGCTGCTGCTCGGCAACGTCGGGCGCCCGGGTGGCGGGGTGATGGCCATGCGCGGGCACGCATCGATCCAGGGGTCGAGCGACATCCCCACCCTGTACGACCTGCTCCCCGGCTACCTCCGGATGCCACGCGCGCGGGAGGGCCACAGCACGCTGGCCGACTTCATCGATGTCGGCTCCAGCCAGCGCGGGTGGTGGGCCAACTACGACAAGTACATCGTCTCGCTTCTCAAGGCGTGGTTCGGTGACGCCGCGCGCGCCGACAACGACTATGGGTTCGGCTACCTGCCGAAGATCTCGGGTAACCACTCGCACTTCCCCACCGTGCTCAGAACGATCGACGGCGGGGTCGAGGGGCTGTTCGTGATGGGCCAGAACCCGGCCGTCGGCTCCCAGCACGCGGGACTGCAGCGCCGCGCCCTGGCCAAGCTCAAGTGGCTGGTCGTGCGCGACCTGGCCGACCTCGAGACGGCGAGCTTCTGGCGGGACTCGCCGGAGGTGCGCTCGGGGGAGCTGCGCCCCGACGCGGTCGCCACCGAGGTGTTCCTGATGCCGGCGGCGTCGCACGTGGAGAAGGAGGGTTCGTTCACCAACACCCACCGGCTGCTCCAGTGGCGCGACAAGGCACTTGATCCACCGGGCGATGCCCGTTCGGAGCTGCACTTCGTCTATCACCTGGGCAAGCGCATCAAGGATCGCTACGCGAACTCCCAGCGCCAGCGCGACTGGCCCATCCGCAGCCTCACCTGGGACTACACCGAGCACGGCCCGCACGGCGAGCCAAGCGCCGAAGAGGTGCTCAAGGAGATAAACGGCTACGAGGTCGCCTCCCGACGTCCCGTGAATCTCTTCACCGAGCTGCGAGCCGATGGGAGCACCGCCTGCGGGTGCTGGATCTACTCTGGCTGCTATGCCGACGGGGTCAACCAGCCCCAGCGCCGCAACCCCGGGGATCTGGGGGCGCCCAGCGGGTGGGTCTCGCGCGAGTGGGGCTGGGTGTGGCCGGAGAACCGCCACATCTTGTACAACCGCGCCTCCGCCGACCCCGAGGGCAGGCCATGGTCTGAGCGCAAGCGCTACATCTGGTGGGATGAGCAGGAGGGACGCTGGACCGGCTACGACCAGCCCGATTTCCTGGTTGACAAGCCGCCCGGCTATCGGCCGTCGCCTGATGCGCAGGGCGTCGATGCGCTCGGCGGCGCGGCTCCGTTCATCATGATGGCGGACGGGCGCGCGCAGCTGTTCGCGCACACCGGGCCGCTCGATGGACCGTTGCCGACCTACTACGAGCCGTTCGAGTCGCCGTTCACCAACGCGCTATATCCGAAGATGGGCGGCAACCCCTGCGGCATCTATTGGGCGCGCCCGGATAACCCGCTCAACCCGGCACGCAGCGGCGAGTTCCCCGTCGTCGCGTCGACCTTCCGGCTGACCGAGCACCACACCGCGGGCGCGATGAGCCGCAATCTCCCGTGGCTGGCCGAGCTGCAGCCTGAGATGTTCGTCGAGATCGATCCGGTCCTCGCCAGCCGGCGCGGGATCGAGGACGGCGGGTGGATGACCGTGATGACCAGGCGCGGAGAGATCGAGGCGCGTGCCAAGGTGACCAATCGCTTGCGTCCGCTGCAGCTGGGGGATCAGGTCGCGCATCAGATCGCGATTCCCTGGCATTGGGGCACGTACCGCAGCTCCGAGCAGGGCGTGATCGGCGACACGGCCAACGATCTGATCGCGTTGAGCGGCGACCCGAACACCTCGATCGAGGACAAGACATTCTCGTGCCAGGTCCGGGCCGGTCGGCGCGCGGCGCAGCCGACCGAGCGGCTCGCGCACGCTGAGGAGCGCGTAGATCAGAGCGCCCGCCTGGGCGACCACGAGGCCGAGGTCCCGCATAAAGGTGTGCACACGCTGGTCAGCCTGTACGAGCTGCCGATCGCGCCCGGCAAGGAGTGGCGCGATCCCTCCGAGCTGCCGGCGGGGTGGGAGGCAGCGCGCGAAGCCGCGCGTGACTTCGGACGGCGAGGATGACGAGCGCGGAGCCGACCGAGATCGCGATCCACCGCGAGGGGGCGGCGCGGATGGGGTTCTTCACGGACACCACGGTGTGCATCGGCTGCAAGTCGTGCGAGGTGGCGTGCAAGCAGTGGAACGATCTGCCGGCCGACGGCTACCAGTTCCGCAAGGGTGGGTCTTACGACCACACCGGGTCGCTCGGCGCGGCCACTTGGCGGCATGTGCGCTTCGTCGAGCGGCTCGCCCCGTCGCCCGAGGCGCGCGGCGAGGCCGAGGCCGCGCTGGCGGCCGGCTCGGGGGGCCGACTGCCCTCGCTTCCGGCGAGGGGCGTGGAGCTACCTAGTCCGGAGGAGCTCGGCGGCGCCGGTGGTGGCGTCCGTCCCGAGGAAGTGCCCGACCTGGTGAACTGGGCCGAGGGCGGGGGAGTGCCGGTGGTCGGCGAGGGGGATGTTGACGTCGGCGCGGCGGTCGCGGCGATGGACCGCTGGCTGTTCATGTCCGACGTGTGCAAGCACTGCACGAACGCGGGGTGCCTGGATGCCTGCCCGACCGGAGCGATCATCCGCACTGAGTTCCAGACAGTCATCATCCAGCCGGATATCTGCAACGGCTGCGGCTACTGCATTCCCTCCTGTCCGTTCGGCGTCCCCAACCGCGACCCCTACGATGGGCGCACCGCCAAGTGCACGCTCTGCTATGACCGCCTCGAGGACGGGCTCGAGCCGGCCTGCGCGAAGGCCTGTCCCACCGACTCGATCCAGTTCGGCCCCTACGAGGAGCTGGTGCGAACCGCCAAGGGCCGCGTGATCGAGCTGCACGAGCGGGGGATCGAATCGGCCTATCTGTACGGGGCGGCCGACGAGCCGGGCGAGCAGCTGGCGGGCGGCCTGGGCGCGTTCTTCCTGCTCACCGAACCGCCCGAGCGTTTCGGGTTGCCCGCGAATGCGGACTCTCCGATCCAGGAGAACGGGCCGTCTGCGACCGCGGCCGGTCTGGCGGCGGCGGTGCTCGCCGCGGCGGGCATGGTCGGGAGCTTCGTCCTCGCCCACCGCAGGAGCAGACGGTGAGCCACGAGCGCGGGCCGAGCCCAGAGAGGCGGATTCTGCGGGCCTTTCGCAGGCGCGGCGGTTCGCCACCGGGGCGCGACATGACCCCGGCGGTCGGCGCCCGCGGCGGTCCCGGTCCGTGGCGGCGAGCCGTCGAAGATGCGGCCGTGGCCGGCGCGAAGCCCGAGTGGGAGGATGCTCGGTGGTCGTATCTGTACAAGGCCGACACTCACTATCGCGTCGAGGACGGCGACGATGAGGCGGTACGCGAGGCGGCTCGGCGGATGCGCGGCGGCCCCGAGGTCCCCGACGTGATCCAGGGGCCCTTCATCCACCCGGCCGTCTGGACCTGGGAGGTGCCGCTCTACTTCTGGTTCGGCGGGATCGCCACCGGTTCGTCATTCGCGGCCGTGGCCGCCGACGTCGTGGGCGACGAGGACTCGGCTGTGCTCGCGCGCCGGATCGCTCTGGCCGCGGCGATGCCGTGCGCGCCGCTGCTGATCCTCGACCTCGGCCGCCCGCTGCGCTTCCTGCACATGCTCCGCATCTTCAAGCCCCGCTCGCCGATGTCGATGGGCGCCTGGTGCCTGAGCGCGTTCAGCGCGACGGCCGGCTCCGCCGTCGCTGCCGACCTGCTCGGAAGGCGGAACGTCGCCCGCCTGGCTGGTGCTGGCACGGCCGCGCTGGGGACCTACCTGGGCTCCTACACCGGCGTGCTGCTGGCCTCCACGGCCGTTCCGGTCTGGGGGCGCAGCCGGGCGTCGTTGCCGCCGATCTTCGTCTGCACGGCGGCGGCGACCGGCGCCGCCACCTGCCACCTTGCCCTGGCCGCAGGCGGGCTCGCCGACGATCATCCCACCCGGACGGCGCTGCGCACGATCGAGAACGCGGCCTTAGCGGTCGAGCTGGTCATCTCTGCCGTGAACGAGCGGCAGCTCGGGCCTCTGCGCGAGGCCCTCGAGACCGGCCGCACGGGCACGCTGTTCAAGCTGGCCAAGGGAACCGTTCTGAGCGGGCTTGCCCTGCGGCTCGCTCGGCGCCCACTGCCGGCCCAACTCGATCTTGTTGCGAGCATGCTGTACCTGGCCGCGGGACTTTCATTCCGCTTCGCCTGGGTAGCCGCTGGACGGAAT
>JAFAZZ010000272.1 GCA_019239375.1 Solirubrobacterales bacterium
CGACACACTCACCCCGGAGACGACGGCGGATCGTGAAGGCTTCATTCATCCGGTCGAGCTGACCGGTCGGGCCGGTCGCGCCGACGCGCGCTTCATCGTGCGTGACTTCGACAATCAGCGGCTGGCGGAACACGTCTCGCTGCTCGAGCGCCTGGCGCGGGAGGTCGTGGGCGCCGAGCCGCGCGCGCGGCTGGAGCTCGAGGTGCGCGAGCAGTACCGCAATATGCGCGGCGTTCTGGGTCAGGTGCCCGAGGTCATGGAAGCCGCCGAGGCGGCGATCCGGGCCGAGGGCATCGAGCCGATCCGCCGGCCGATTCGAGGCGGCACGGACGGCTCGCGGTTGAGCGAGATGGGGCTCCCGACGCCCAACATCTTCACCGGAGGCCACGAATACCACTCGGTGCGCGAGTGGGCGTCCGTCCAGGACATGGCGGCCGCTGCCGCCGTGGTGGTGCGACTGGCCGAGGTGTGGTCCGCCCAGGACGGCCATGCCCGCTAACTTCTCCGCCTCCCTGGCCTCGGTGGACGGGGCAGTCATGCTCGCCTCGCGCGCGGTGATTCCCGCCACCGACGACGGGCTGCTCCGCGGCGACGGCGCGTTTGAGGTGATCCGTTTGTATGAGGGGCGCCCGTTTGCCTTCGATGAGCATCTGCGTCGGTTGGAGCGCTCCGCGTCGAACTTGCGCCTTCCGCTTGACGTGGAGGCGATCAGGGCTGACGCCCGGCGGCTGCTCACGCACGCGGGCGCCGGGCCGGCGCATGAGCTGCTGCGGATCGTGGTGACCCGCGGTGGCCGCCGGCTGCTATTGACCGAGCCGATGGTTCGCCAGCCCGAGGTGATCCGGCTCGGGTCGGTGACTTATTCGCCCACGCGCGTCTTGGACGGGGTCAAGTCGCTGTCCTACGCGGGCAACATGCTGGCCACACGGCTGGCGCGTGAGCGGGGCTTCGACGAGGCGCTGCTGGTGACGCCGCATGGCCGCGTGCTCGAAGCTCCGACCAGCTCGATCTTCTGGGTCGCTGAGGGGTCGCTGTTCACTCCGCCGCTTGACGAGCACATCCTTGCCTCGATCACGCGTGCGCTGGTGATCGACGCGACCGGCGCCGACGAGCGGGCCTGCACGCTCGAGGAGCTGCTGCGCGCCGAAGAGGCCTTCCTGGCCTCCACCACGCGGGAGGTGGAGCCTATCTCGGCGGTGGATGACCGGAGGTTCGACGCCCCCGGCCCGATCACGCAGCGGACCGCCGCGGCCGTTGGTGAACTGATCCGCGAACGGCTGGCCGTCACGGCTCCATGAAGGTCCTCACGGTCATCGGGAACCGCCCCCAGTTCATCAAGGCGGCGGCCGTCTCGCCGCGACTGCGTTCGGATCACGAGGAGCTTCTGGTTCACACCGGCCAGCACTTCGACGATGAGCTCTCGGCGGTGTTCTTCAGCGAGCTCAGCTTGCCGGCGCCCGAGGTTGAGCTGGGGATCGCCCTTGGCTCCAACAGCTCCCAGGCCGCCCGGATGCTGGGCGCCCTCGAGCCGGTCGTCTCCTCAGCGGCGCCGGACGCGCTGCTCGTCTACGGGGACACGAACTCCACGTTGGCCGGCGCCCTGGCCGGCGCCCTGACCGGCGTACCGGTGGCGCACGTGGAGGCCGGCATGCGCTCGTTCGACCGCTCGATGCCCGAAGAGCTCAACCGCGTCTTGACCGACCACGCCAGCTCGCTGCTGCTGTGCCCCTCCGCGGCTGCGCTGGCGAACCTGCGCTCCGAGGCCGTGTCCGGAACGCTCGAGCTGGTCGGGGATGTGATGGTCGACGTTGCCCTCGCCGTTCAGCCGCGGGCGCGGGAGCGGGTCGATCTGCTCGCCATGCGGGGGCTCGAGCCCGGCGGCTACCTGCTCGCCACCGCCCATCGCGCCGGTAACGTCGATGATCTCGGCCGCCTCCGTAGGCTCGTGGAGCTGCTCTTGGCCATGCCGCTGCCGGTGCTCTTCACTGCGCACCCGCGCACGCGCCGGCGCCTCGATGAAGCCGACCTGCTGGCCCGGCTGGAGAGCTCCGGGCGCGTGATCGTCGCGCCGCCGCTGGGGTACCTGGAGACGGCCGCGCTGCTCTGCCATGCGCGCGCGGTACTCACCGACTCGGGCGGCCTTCAGAAGGAGGCCTATCTCGCCGGGGTGCCGTGCGTGACGTTGCGATCGAGCACGGAGTGGACTGAAACGGTCGAGCAGGGTTGGAATGTGCTGGTCGAGCTTGACGGCGAGGCGGCCCGCGCGGCCGTCCTGCGCCGGCCGCCGGCGGAGCGTCCGCCGCTGTACGGCGACGGGCACGCCGGGGAAGGCGTCGTGGCCGCTCTGGAACGCCTTGTTGTGGATCTCGAACGGGTCGGACCCCCTCCTAGACTGCACGTCCAATGAACGACGGTGCAGCCCGTGTCGCCGTGGTCGGCCTGGGCTACTGGGGCCCTAACCTGGCGCGCAACTTGGGCGCGATCGCCGGCTGCGAGCTCGCGTGGCTGTGCGACGCCTCCGAGGACGCCCGCGCGCGCGTGGCCGGCGCATTTCCCGGGTCACGCGTGACCTCGGAGTTGGACGAGGTCTTGGCCGATGATTCGGTGGACGCCGTCGCTCTCGCCACCCCCGTCGCCACCCACGCCTCGCTGGCGGTGCGAGTGCTCGAAGCCGGCAAGGACTGCTTCGTGGAGAAGCCGCTTGCCCAGACCGTGGCCGACGCCGAGCGCGCGGTGGCCGCCGCCGAGGCCTACGGGCGCGTGCTGATGGTCGGGCACCTGCTCGAGTACCACCCGGGCGTGCAGCATTTGAAGCAGCTCGTCGGGTCGGGCGAGCTCGGCGAGCAGATCTACTATATCTACGGCAACCGCCTGAACCTAGGCAAACTGCGCGCCGACGAAAACGCCCTGTGGAGCCTCGGCGCCCATGACGTGTCGGTCGTGCTCTACCTCGCCGAGGAGGAGCCTTGGGAGTTTGTCGCCCACGGCGAGTCCTACCTGCAGGACGGCGTCGAGGACGTGGTGTTCTGCTTCCTGCGCTTCCCCTCGGGGCTGTCGGCTCACCTGCACCTTTCCTGGCTTGATCCCCACAAAGAGCGCCGCTTCACCGTGGTCGGCTCACGCCGGATGGCCACCTTCGACGACATGGCCCTCGAGGGCAAGCTCACGGTCTACGACAAGGGCTTCGATCAGGACGCGACCAGCTACGGCGAGTACATCACCCGCACGGGCGGCATCTTCTCCCCCCAGATTCCCAACGTCGAGCCCCTGAGGGTCGAGTGCGAGCACTTCGTCGAGTGCGTGCGCCACCGCGCTCGGCCTCGCTCGGACGGGGCGAGCGGCCTGCGGGTCGTCCGTGTCCTGGAGGAGCTGCAACGCTCGCTAGACGCGTCCGGCCGCGAGGTCGCCTCCCCGAAGTAGAGCCCGGCGGCAAGTTCCCGCGGGCGAGCCCCGCGCCACCGCCTCCCCAAGTAGAGTCCGTGCGCGATGGAGACCTGGGACGTCCGCGCGCTCGACATCGAGGCCCACCACCCGAAGGTGCTCCGCTCCGACGCCGAGAGCCGGGCGATCGCCATCCACCTGCCGGCGGGCGAGCAGCTCCAGTCCCACCAGGTGCACGAGCGTACCTATCTGCTCGTCGTCGACGGCGAGGTCGAGATTTCCCAGGACGGGCGCAACGTGTCCGGTGGGGCAGGGCTGCTCTCGCACTTCGAGCCGAACGAGCGCCGCACGATCCAGGCGGTCACCGACGCACGGCTCGTGCTCGTGCTGGCGCCCTGGCCGGGGGAGGGGCATCCCTCGCGTGCGGCGTCTCACTCCGGCTGACCGCTCGTAGCCCGCGGCTACCCTGCTCGGTGCATTTCGTAGCAAAGCGCCGCCGCACCCCGCCCTCCGGCAACATAAGCATGGTCTCCATGCTTATCTCGCCAGAGTCCGCGTGCGGGGAGGGGGTTTTGCGCGTTTTTACAGGGCGGTGCCGGGGTCAGGCTGTGGCGGACGCGGCCCAACCCGAACCGGCCATGCCCGCGCTGGCCTGTGTCCAGATGACCTGATCGCCGCCGGGCCCGACACCGACCAACGCGATGGGGACGCCGACGAAGTCCGACACGAACTGGAGGTAATCGCGCGCAGCCGCCGGCAGGTCCGCCTCGTCGCGGCAGTCGCTCAAATCCTCGATCCAGCCCGGTAGATTGACGTACTCGCCGCCGGCATGGTGCAGCACGGTCTGGTGATAGGGGAAGTAGTCGAACTCGGCGCCCTCAGGGCCGCGGTACCGCGTGCACACGCATATCCGCTCGATCCCCGATAGGACATCCAGCTTCATAATGGCTAGGGCGGTCAGGGAGTTGATCCGCGCGGCATACCGCAGCGCGACCAGGTCGAGCCATCCGACCCGCCTGGCCCGACCCGTCGTCGTGCCGTACTCGCCGCCTCGCTCGCGGATCTCGTCGGCGAGCGCGCCGTCCAGCTCGGTCGGGAACGGGCCGGCGCCGACTCGGGTCCCGTAGGCCTTGATCACCCCCCAGACCTCGTCAATATCCTTGGGCCCGACGCCGGCGCCGACGCAGGCCGCCCCCGCCACCGGATTCGATGAGGTGACGAACGGATATGTGCCGTGGTCGATGTCGAGCAGCGCGCCCTGTGCCCCCTCGAAAACCACGGTCTGACCGGCGTCGAGCCGCTCGTGGACGAGCCGGACGGTGTCGGCGATGTAAGGCGCCAGACGGTGACCGTAGGTCACGTACTCCTCGGTGATGGTCTGTAGATCGAGCTGTGGATCCTTGGCGAAAGGCCGCAGCGACAGCCGCTTGGGCTCGAGCGCGGCGACGATCTTCTTCTTCAGGATCTTCTCGTCGAGCAAATCCTGGACGCGAATGCCCAGTCGTGCCGCTTTATCGGCGTAGCAGGGGCCGATCCCGCGCCGAGTCGTACCGATCTGAAGTTTCCCCAGCTTGGCCTCGCCGGCATGGTCGAGCATCAGGTGGTAGGGCATGATTAGGTGCGCGTTCGCGGAGATCCGCAGAGACGCCGTGTCGACCCGTCGCCGTCGCAGCTCCTCGAGCTCGTCTGTGAGCACCCGCGGATCGATCACCACCCCGTTCCCGATCACGCAGAGCGTGTCCTTGTGCAGGATGCCCGAAGGGATCAGGTGCAACTTGAACGTCTGGCGGCCGCGGACGATCGTATGGCCGGCGTTGTTGCCACCCTGGAAGCGCACGACCGCGTCCGCCCGTTCGGCGAGCAGATCGGTGACCTTCCCCTTGCCTTCATCGCCCCACTGGGCGCCAACCAATACGATTCCCGGCATCGGCGACGGAGTGTACGCACGGCATGGGCGTAGTCGCGGACCGCTTGACGCGGTGCGCGTCGGCAGTCCCTACCGGACACCAGACTGGGTGGCGCCCGCACCGCCACCGGCGCCGACGCCTGGGACGGCCCTGTCCGGACGCGTGTCGGCGGCTGTGCGCTGGGCGGATGTGCCCGGCCCCCCACCGGCGCCCTCTCCCGACCCGGCGCCACCGACGCCCACCCCGGATCCGACCCCACCCACGCCCGGCCCGCCCGACCCGGGGCCACCGACGCCCACCCCGGATCCGACCCCGCCCACGCCCGGCCCGCCCGACCCGGCGCCACCGGCGCCTACACCCGATCCATCACCGCTGCCGCCGAGCCCAGGGCCGCAGATCTAACGCGGCAGAGCCGCGGGACTGCCCCGACGGCGGTCTGCCCACGACCACGGCGCCCTGGGCGAACGCAGCCGACGCCCTGTGCCGGGGCCTCAGCCGTCGGTCCCGACGAACTCGATCCGGTTGCCCCACGGGTCGTCGCTGTAGAACCGGCGCGTGCCGGGAATCGCGTCGTCCCACCGCACTGCGGCCCCCGCGGCTTCGAGCCGCGTAGCGAGGCGATCGAGGTCTCCAAGCCGGACCTGCAGCGCCGGGTGCGCCTTCTCGGCCGGCGAGAAGCCCTCGCTGATGCCGATGTGAAGCTGATGCGCCCCGCAGGCGAACCACACGCCGCCGCGCGCCTGGAGCGCAGCTGGCTTGGGCACCTCGGTCAGACCGAGCACCTCGCCATAGAAGCGCCTCGCCTGCCGTTCGCTTCCCACGGGCGCGGCGACCTGGACGTGATCGATGCCCAACAGCGCGACGGCCTCCCGATCGATCTCCACTGGCACGCGGCGATGATGTCACGGCGCCGGCCGGGCGCGCCCGTGCCGCGGACGGTCTGGAATGTCGCTACGTTCTGCTCGTGGCCGATGAACCCATCACCGAAGAGCTCAAGCTCACCCAGATCGAACGCGAGCGGGCCGAGCGCCGGCGCGCTCGGACCGTCCCGGATGACGACGAGGCGGCGCAGCACGAGCGACGCGCCGACAAGGCCCGCTACCTGGCCGAGAAGCTCGAACAGCGGGCCGAGTCAGAGCGTAATCAGCAGGATTGACTCTGGTCCATGACGGCACGGCGCGCCGTGCCGGCCGAGATCAGGCCTCGCGCAGGTCCATCCGCCGGTCGTGGCCCAGCAGCGGCAGCTCGTCGCACATCTCCGTCAATCGCGACACCGTCCGCTCGGTAATCTGCTCGCACAGCGCCTCCCGATCCAGGATGTTGGTGGTGATCACCATCGACCGCTGGTCCTCGTAGCGCGCGTTGACGATCGAGTAAAGCTCCTCGAGCACCCAGTCCGTGCTCCGCTCGGCGCCCACGTCGTCGATATGCAGAAGGTCCACTGCGGTCAGACGGTCGAGCAGGTCGACGTGCGAGCGCTCCGCCCGGTGCGTGTCTCGGATCTCGTTGAGCAGGCGGGGCAGCGAGTAGATCGCCACCGACCGCCCCGCCTCGAGCGCGGCCTTGGAGACAAGCATCGCCAGCGTGGTCTTGCCGGTC
>JAFAZZ010000347.1 GCA_019239375.1 Solirubrobacterales bacterium
CGCGCCGAACACCGTGAACTCCTGGCCCGCGACAGATCGGTCGCCGGCCACCTGCACGTTGCGCAGCCGCAGCTCGAGCGGGTCGAGGCCGAGCCGCTCGGCCACCTCGTCGATGAGCGACTCGACCGCGAAGGCTGCCTGTGGGGCACCCGGCGCTCGGTAAGCGCCGAAGGTGACGCGGTTGGTCGCCACGCCATAACCGGTCAGCTCATGGGCCTGCCAGCGGTAGGGGCCGGCGGCGAGCAGCGCGGCGATCGACTCGATCCCGAAGTCGCGCGTCGATCCGCGGTCGGAGAGCACGCGTGCCCGGATCCCGGTCAGGCGCCCGTCGCGGTCGGCCCCGACCTCGATATCGAGCAGCTCCGCGCCGGCCGGGTTGGCGGCGGCGAAGTCCTCGCTGCGCGTCAGGGCAAGCCGGACCGGCCGGCGCAGAGCCAGAGCGGCCCCGGCGACGAGCGGCTCGACGACCAGGAGCTTGCCGCCGAACCCGCCGCCGAGCGGCGCGGCGCGGACCCGGACTCGGTCGGCGGAGAGCCCGAATAGCTCCACGATCTCATCGCGCGTGGCGAATGCGGCCTGCGTCGAGGTGCTGATCACGAGCTCGCCCTCGGGCTCGAACCACGCGGTCGCGGTCTGAGGCTCCAGATAGCCCTGGTAGATCCACGGAGTCTCGAAGCGGCCACGCACGACCACCTCGCTGGCGCGCAGCGCGTCGCCGACGTCGCCATTAGCGACACGCACGCTCCCCAGCACGTTGTCGGACAGCTCCTCGTCGGGGCCGGAGGCATCGGCGGAGACGGACGCGTGGGCGTCGGCCACGTCGGAGCCGTCGCCTTCGCCGGAAACGCGCACGCGCGCCAGCGCGGAACCCGGCTGGGCGGCCGCCTCCAGGTCGAGCACCGCCTCGACGAGCTCGAGCTCGACGTCGATCAGCTCGAGCGCGTCAGCGGCCTGGGCCTCGGTCTCGGCCACCACGATCGCGATCGGCTGGCCCGCGTACACGATCTCCTGGCGAGCCAGCGGCTCGCGCGATCGAGCCGGTCCCGTGGCCACGATGGGCAGGTCGTCCGCCGCGAGAACGGCGATCACCCCCGGCAGCGCACGGGCCGCCGCCGTGTCGATGGACTTGATCAGCGCGTGGGCGTCGTGGGAAAGCAGCAGCCGGGCGTGCAGGAGCCCGGGCACGGCCAGGTCGCCGGCGTACTTGGTGGTGCCCCGGACCTTGGGCTCGGAGTCACGACGGGGAGTCGCGGCACCGATCGCCGATTCGCGCGTGACTACCACCTCTTCAACTTATCAAGGCGGTTGCCGGTGGCAGGAGCGCAGCGTCCGCGGTAGTGTCGCGCGCCAGGAGCGATGTCAGACCGCAAGTGGGTGTACGACTTCGCCGAGGGCTCAAAGGACATGCGCGAGCTGCTCGGCGGCAAGGGGGCGAACGTCGCCGAGATGACGCGGGTGTTGGGAACTGACCGCGTCCCGGCCGGCTTTACCATCACCACCGAGGCGTGCGTCGCGTACATGCGTTCCGGATCGGAGCCGGAGGGTCTGGACGAGCAGGCCGCGGACGCCATGCGGCGTCTCGAGGGCACGGCCGGCAAACGGTTCGGCGACGAAGAGGATCCGCTGCTCGTGTCGGTCCGCAGCGGGGCGCGCGAGTCGATGCCCGGGATGCTCGACACGATCCTCAACGTCGGCCTCAATGACCGCTCGGTCATGGGCCTGGCCCGCACCACCGACAACGATCGGTTCGCCTGGGACTCCTACCGGCGCCTCGTCCAGATGTTCGGCAATGTCGTCCACGGAGTCAAAGGCGAGCGCTTCGAGAATGCGATCGCCAAGGTCAAGCGCGGCGCCGGGGTGGACACCGATGCGGAGCTGTCGGTCGACGACCTGAAAGAGCTCGTCGGGGAGTTCAAGGGGTTCTATGGGTTCCCCGAGGACCCCCAGGACCAGCTGCGCGAGGCCATCCGAGCCGTGTTCAAGTCCTGGACGGGCGATCGGGCAGTCTCCTACCGCCGGATCAACCGCATCCCCGATGAGTGGGGCACCGCGGTCAACGTGCAGCAGATGGTATTCGGCAACAAGGGCGAGGACTCGGCGACCGGCGTTGCCTTCAGCCGTGACGAGGTCACCGGCGCACCCGAGCCGAGCGGGGATTTCCTGGT
>JAFAZZ010000370.1 GCA_019239375.1 Solirubrobacterales bacterium
TTGGAGGCCACGTACGGGGCCATGAACGGGGGAACGTCGACCGTCGTCGTGCTTCCGACATAGACCAGCGTCCCCGAACGACGGGCACGCATGTACGGCAGCACTGCGCGATTAACTCGGTGCATGCCGAGCACGTTGGTGTCGAACAGCCGGGCGATCTCGGCGGGCGTGAACGCCTCTGAATAGCCGAGTGCGAGATGACCGGCGTTGTGGACGACGACATCCAGGTGTCGCTGCTGCTGAAGAACGCTGCGGACCGCAGCGGCTACGGACGTTTCGGAGAGCACGTCTAATTCCACGACCTCCAAGTGCAGGCCCTCGCCGTCGGCTAAATCCCGTAGCTCGGCGGCGTGCGCGGCGTTGGCACCGTCGGGATGTCGCATGGTGGCGTACACGCGGTGGCCGTCGGCGGCGAGCGTTCGGGCGGTGAGGTTGCCGATGCCGGTGGCCGCACCGGTGATGAGAACGGATGACATGGTGTGATTCCCTTCGTTCTTGGCTGGAGTTCAGCGACCGGTCGTGAGGATCATCCGGAAGCGGGCCTGGCCTGAGGACATGCGCTCGAGGGCCGACTGCGCTTCGGTCAGCGGAGCCTCCTCGATCAGCGGGCGAATGCCGGTGAGCCCGGCGAAGTGGAGCGTCTCCTCGATCTCGCGGGAGGTTCCAGACGCGTGCCCGTATATCTTCTGCTCGCCGCCGACCAGCCCCAGCGTGCTGACCTCGAGCGGAGTCGGGTCGAGCCCGACGACGATCAGCTCGCCGCGTGGTGCGAGGCCGCCGAGGGTCTCGGTCATCGCGGCGTTGCTCGTCACCGTCGCGAGCACGACCGTCGCGCCAGCGAGGCGCTGCAGCGCCTGCGACACGTCCTCGGATTGGTTGTCGATGTAATGGTGGGCGCCGAGCTGTCTCGCGAGCGGCTCCTTGTCGGCGCCACGGCGATCGCGACCGTCTCAAAACCCAAGCGCGATGCGAATTGGACCCCGAGATGGCCGAGCCCGCCGAGGCCGAGGACCGCGACGAGTTCGCCGGGGCGCCCAACGCTGCGCCTGAGGGCGTTGAACGTCGTCACTCCGGCGCAGCCCATCGGCGCCGCCTCGGCTGCTGAGAACGCCTCGGGTATGCGAGCGAGCGCGGTGGCCGGGACGACGATCTCCTCAGCGAAGCCGCCCGGATAGGACAGCCCGGGAATCTGCATCTCTATGCAGTGGATCGCGTCGCCGCTCCGGCACGGGTTGCAGTGCCCGCAGTTGCCGCCAAACCAGCCGATCGCGACGCGCTGACCGACACCAAAGTCTCCGACGTCATCCCCGATCGCGTCGATGCGACCCGCGATCTCGTGCCCAGGGACCAGCGGGAAGCTCAGGCCCGGCATGTGACCGTCGATGAACATCGCGTCGGAGTGGCATATCCCGACCGCCTCGACGATCACCCGTACGTGACCCGGGCCGGGAGCGACCGGCTCCTGCTCGACAAGGCGAAACGCGGCTCCGGGCTCGTCGACCTGCATCGCCTGGTATGCGGTGGTGATAACGCTCATCGCATCGCCTCCGTTCGTGCATCAATTGCTGGCTCTGGCGTGAGGTGGATCGTCGGCTCTACGCCGGTGAGGCGAGCGGAGAGCTCCCACAGTCGCCCGGCGGTTTGCGGGTCGCGCGCGGCGCTCGAGGGCTCGTGAACCTCCGGGTAGCCGCGGAGATGCGCGAGGCCGTCAGGTCCCACATAGGACCCTCCCGGCACGTCCTGGGTCGCGGCATATTCGATCGACAGTGCGCCGCGCTCGACGTCGTTGAATAACCAGCCGAAATACCGGTCGAACGTGGCGGAGGATCCACCCGCGGCCTTGGCCAGGTTCGTGCGGGCGACGCCGGGATGCGCCGCCACCGCCCTTAGCCGGCTGCCGGCCGCGCTCAGCTGGCGCTGGAGCTCGAAGGTGAACAGGAGGTTGGCCAGCTTGGAATCGGAGTAGGCCCGCATCTTGTCGTACTTGCGGCACTCCCAGTTGAGATCGTCCGGGTCGAGCTGGGCGCGTCTGTGCAACTGGGAAGTGACGGTGACGACGCGGTCGGTGATCGACGGGAGCAGGAGGTTGGTGAGCAGGAACGGTCCGAGGTGGTTGGTCCCGATCTGCAGCTCGAAGCCGTCTGCGGTGCGCCCTTCGGGGACGGCCATGATTCCGGCGTTGTTGATGAGGACGTCGATCGGTCCTTCCCAGCCGTCGGCGAACGTCCGCACCGACGCCAGCTCTGCGAGATCCAGCGGGCGCACCTGGGTATCACCAGAGATCTCCGCGGCGACCCGCTGGCCCTTGTCAAGGCTGCGCACGGCGAGGACGACACGCGCGCCGGCGCCGGCGAGTACGCGGGCGGTCTGCAGACCCAGGCCGCCCGAGGCGCCGGTCACCACGACGACACGGCCAGACAGGTCAGGTAAATCGGTTGACGTCCAACGTGAAGTTGTCATGGTTACAGGCTTAGCGCCGTTAACCGTCAACGACAAGAGGAGCATTGATCCACGGATTCGTAATCCGTGGCCGGGTGCAGCCGAGGAGTGCGACAACTGCTCGTCTGCACCGCCACCCCGGGCATCGAGGACTACGACAAGCTCCAGCTCCTTTCCGTGGTCGGCGCCTAGCGGTTGAGGACCTCGAGCGCGGCGACAGTCAACTAACCCCTCCGTCACCCGCGCGAACGGCTCCCGCCGGGGACGGCGTCCCCGCTCGGCCGGGTGGTAAGGGTTGGCGCCCGGGGACTGGGCTCGCCTCGCGTTGCGGGTACGGGCATGCCGCTCGGATCGGCCCGCACGCGGTGGAGCTATGTGTCATTCGTCAGTACGCGGTTTGGCGCGTGTGCTGCATGGTCGTGGGGTCGAGGGCGACGATGTCGATGTTGTCGCCTGGTTCGCACAGTTGGATTGCTTCGGTTTCTCGCCTGAGCAGGAGGCGTAGTTGGACGAATGCGGTGAGGCCGAGGAGGGCGGGGACCCATAGTTCGATGACGCGGTAGAGGAGGACGGCGGCGGTGACGGGGACGGCTGGGAGGCCGAAGAGGATCAGCACGCTGATGAGCCCGAGCTCGGTTCCGGCGATTCCGCCGGGGATCGGGATCCAGTTGCCGAGCTGGCCGATCAGGTAGCCGATTGCGATAACCGGGAGCGCGGGGGAGAGGCCGACGGCTCTGAAGCTGGCCCAGAAGGCGAAGATGTCGAAGGCCAGGAAGCCGAAGAGCCTTAGTAGCAGTAGAGGGTCGAGTTGCCGCAGCTGATGCAGCGCCTCGTCGACGCCGTCGGCGGTGGCTATTAGGGCGGGGGCGAGGCGTGCCAGCCGCGAGCCGGGGTTGCGTTGTCTAATCCGGATCTGGGCGCGCCGGGCGAACCGGCCCAGCGCGATCGTCGCGATGATCGCCGCGGCGGCGACGGCGGCGGGGAGCGCGGTCAGCGCGATCGGCCCTCCGCCGGGGAGGACGCCGACAGCGAGTCCGAGCCCGAGGAGCAGGAGAATGCCGACGGGGAAGAGGCTGGTGAGCAAGAAGAAGGCGACGGTCTTGCGTGCGATCTCGGCTCCTGGCATTCCGCCTCGGCGTAGCGCCCACACTCCGAGGGCCAGACTGCCGGCTCCGCCGAGGGGGAAGAGGGAACCTGCTCCCTCCTCCGCCACGGCAATTTTGTAACTAGTCGACCATGCCATGCGCCTGCAGAACACCGCGCGGAAGGCCGGAACGTAAGCCAGGACCGATAGGACCTCCAGGGCGCAGCCGATCGCGATCCAGATCGGCCCCGCGTGGGCGAAGCGCTCGCGCAGGTCTCCCAGCCCGGGGGCCAGGGTCACGATGATGACTGCCACCGCGACGATCCCGCCGAGCCTGATCACGCCACGCCTGAGCCGGTGAGCTGAGACATCGCTAACGGGCGTGGCGTCACTCGCCTCGAGCGGAGTGTCCTTAGTGACCGCGGCCTGGTCGATTACCGGAATGGGCTCAGCCTGCCGGGTCTCAGCGCTGGCTGAGGCTGACGTCATCATGGGGCCGTCGGTTCAGGCCGTCATTGGTCGGCGGACGGCGGCGCGCGCTACCAGCTCGGCCACCGACCAGCGCCGCAACGGCTTGGGCCATCTGGCTGGTGGCTGCTTAGCGGTCGGGCCGCCGGGAGACGATGCGGCTGAGGATGTGGCGAAGTTGCGTGGTTTCGTTTCTGCGGGGGTCATGGGGTCTCCTGGATTCGGGGCGCGAGGGGCGTCGCGTTTCCGAGTTTGGTTAGGTCGTCTCGAGGCTGAGGCTGAGCTCGCGTGGCGTCGCGGTCTCGGCGGCGCGGGCGCGGGTCCGACCGGCGCGATTTGAGGGCAGGACGATCACGGCGATCAGCAGGCCGATGCCGAAGATGGCCGCCGCCCATTAGAACGCACTCGTGTATCCGTGGATCGATGCGGCGCTGGCCAGGCCGGCCACATGGGCGTGGGTGGAGGCGTAGCTGGCGGCAGCGCTGGCGAAGATCGTGCTCAGTAGCGCCGTGCCGACGGAGCCGCCGACCTGCTGGGAGGTGTTGACCATCGCCGAGGCGATGCCGGCGTCGGCGCGCTCGACGCCGAGCGTGGCGGTTGAAAATGCGGGGGCGAAGATCGAGCCCATGCCGACGCCGGTGAGCAGAAGCGCGGGCAGGACATGAGTGACGTAGTCGCCGTGCGGGGTTAGTCGGGTGAACAGCAGCATCGCGATGATCCCGAGCGCCATGCCGGTGATCACGATCGGCTTGGCGCCGGTGCGGGGCAGCACCCGGGTCTGCACGGTGGTCGCTGTGAGCACGATCATCGCGGTCATCGGCAGGAAGGCCACGCCGGTCTTGAGCGGCGAAAAGCCGAGGTTCTGCTGCAGGTAATAGGTCAGGAACAGAAAGACGGCAAACACGGCTGATCCAGCCAGCGCGATGGTCGCGTAGGCGCCGCCGCGCGCCCGGTCCATGACGATGTGCAGCGGCAGGAGCGGGTGATCTACCCGGCGCTCGAGGGCCACGAAGCCCGCGAGCAGCAGGCCGCTGGCCGCCAAGGCGATGATCGTCAGTGGATCTGACCAGGAGTGCGTCTCGGCGTTGGAGAAGCCGTAGACGAGCGCGAACAGGCCGAGCGAGCCGGTTGCTACCCCGGGGAGGTCAATTCGAGGTCGGTGGCTGGGGCGGGGGTTGGCGAGCAGTCGCAGACCGACGATCGCCGCCGGCACGGCAATTACGAGGTTGATGTACAAGCTCCACCTCCAGGAGATGGCCTGGGTGACTGCGCCGCCGAGCAGGAGACCGACCGAGGCGCCGCCGGCGGCGATCGCGCTGAAGATTCCGAACGCCTTAGCGCGATCATGAGATCCCTCGAAGGTGACCGTGAGCAGACCCAGTGCCGAGGGGGCCAGAATGGCACCGAAGGCACCCTGCAGCGCGCGCGCGCCGACGAGCATCCCGAACGACTGGGCCATCCCGCCGATCGCCGAGGCGGCCGCGAAACCTACGAGCCCACCGATCAGGGTCCATTTGCGCCCGAAGAGGTCGCCGAGCTTGCCGCCCAGGAGCAGAAGGCTCCCGAAGGCGAGCGCATAGGCGGTGATGGCCCACTGCCGGTTGTCGGCCGAGAAGTGAAGCGCGCGCTGCGCCGAGGGTAGGGCGACGTTGACCACGGTGGCGTCGAGCACCACCATCAGCTGAGCGACGCCCAGGAGGGCAAGAACGGCCCAACGACTGGGTGCGGGGCGCACGGCCGGGGAGGGGGTGCTCAAGCTCATTTCAAATCCTTCCGTTGCTGGTGATGAGCACCATACCACGAATGATCCCTGTAACGCAAATGAATTACCCAGAATCAATGATTGACTCAACGCCCAACATGGCCGATTCGGCGCTATAATCCGGGCCAGATGACTTCCCAGACTCCTCCCCGCGCCAGCTCGATGGTCTTGCTGCCGAGACTGGCCAAGCAGGTCATGCGGCGCACTAATGCGGGCGCGCTGGGAATGGACCTGCGCTTGGTAATGGCGCTCAGCTATCTCGGCGACCACGACGGTGCCCCTCAGCAGGAGCTCGTCGATGCCTTGTGCATGGACGCCAAGAACGTCGTCCTCCTGCTCAACGAACTCGAGGACGGCGGGTATCTGGTCCGCCAGCGCGACACCGAAGACCGCCGGCGCCACCGCGTGCATATCACCGCCGTGGGCCAAGAAGCTCTCGAGCGGGCCGGCCGGGTTCTCGACGACATCGAGGATGAAGTCCTGCACGCGCTGGACGCCGAGGAGCGGGCAACCCTCTGGGAGCTCCTCGCCCGGGCCCTGCACGGAGCCGAGCCCGCCGGCGCCGGCGGGTGCGCCCGGACGCCCGCAGCCGAACTCAGCTAGAGCTGAAAGGCAGGCCCGCCGAACATTGGGCCACCGCAGCTACGGACCTCTGTTGTACGGCTTCAGATCACCAGATCTGCTCTTTGCTGAGCAGCGTCTCTTGATGGAGGTCACGGGGGGGCCGAACCCGGACATGGGGCACCAGGCCCAAGCCCGCAGCTAGGAGGAGCTCGAGCTCAGGCTTCTTGGGGCGTGCGCGCGTCCGCTTCTGCTGGCGGATCTGTGCGAAGTACTTTCAGCAGCTCGTCGAAATCGTCCCGCTCGTAGAGAACAAGCAAGACGCTCAGTGCTGCAGCTGTGGCCGGACGGGCATCAAGATATGTCGTGACGGCAGGAGCAAAAACGCCGAGCCACGCGCTCATTTCGATTGCACTCGTGCGACGAAGACCAGGCTGAAATCGCTAGGTCAGCAGGGCGACGACCACGAAGAAGGCGGCGAAGCCGGGAAGGCCCGTGAGATAGCCACGCAATGTCCCGACCGCGGCCCCTTCGCCGGCTTGGGAGAGGGTGAAGGCGACCACGACGCTGGTGGCCACGGGAAACGGTGTCAACAATCCGCTCAGGGTCGGGCCTAC
>JAFAZZ010000442.1 GCA_019239375.1 Solirubrobacterales bacterium
CGCTCAGACAGGCCGCCGCCCAGCCTCCGAACGGCGCCGGCAACGCCGATACCCCGTTGTGATACGCAGTGAGCAGCTCCCCGGCTTCCTCCGGGGGCAGCGACTCGATGCCCAGTGGGCTCGACAGCGCGACCAGAGCCAGGTCGATCCCGTCCGCCCGCGCCTGCGCCGCCCGTGCAGAGACATCGCGGGCGGCCGGATCGACCTGGTAGTCAGGCTCACCGGCCAGCTCGAGCGTCCATCCGCGCAGGCGGGGCGGCCGCCGGCGTGCGCGCAAAGCCTCGATCAGCGCCCCCGTCCACAGATGCTGGTGAACATCGAACGCGCCCACGGCGCCAGTCATTCCCGGTCCCCCACGTGTTGTTAACCGGTTCATTGAATCGGTTAAGTGAAGCGGTTCACATCGACGTTGTCAACCGTCGCCTCCAGCGATGCGATGATTAGCCCAGCGCCACCCCCCGGCTCGGGGAGCATGGCGGAACCACACCAGCCGTAGCTGTGAGCCCGCCCGCCAAGCGCGTCACGATCAGGGAGGTGGCCGATGCCGCCGGCGTCTCGCCCGCCGCGGTGTCCTATGCGCTTCGGGGCATCCAGGTCTCGGAAGAGACTCAGGAGCGGGTGCGGAAGGTCGCCAGTGATCTAGGTTACGAGGCGAATCCGATTGCGCGGGCGCTGGCCAGCGGCCGGACCGGCATGGTCGGGATCCTCGGTCCCTCGCTCGAGGACTTGTGGCAGCAGCGCCTGGTCGCCGAGGCAGGCCGCGCGCTGCTAGCCCACGATCGCTACGCGCTGATTCTCGACGCCGGCGGCGACCCCGCGCGCCAGCGTTCGCTCGCCACCCAGCTGCGCGATCAGCAGGTGGACGGACTGATTCTCTCGCCGGTCGATCCCTCTGACGCGTTCTGGAACGAGCTCACCGAGTCGCTCGCCATTGTGTCGATCGGCGATGCGCTGCCCGGCCGCGGCGCGGCGGGCGAGGTGCTCTTCGACAACCGGACCGGGGTGAGGAGCGCGCTCGAGCACCTGTATGCCCTCGGTCATCGCCGCGTCGCCGTGCTCCGTCCCCCGGGCTCTCCCACCAACGACCGCCCCGCCGAGGTCTACGTCGGCGCCGAAGCCGATCGCCTCGGCCTCGACGTCGACGTGGTCAGCGCGCCCTACGAGTTGAACGCAGCCACCCAGGTGGCGTGCGCGGTCCTCACCGCAGAGCACCGGCCGACCGCGGTTTTCTGCTTCTCGGACTCCATCGCCTACGGGGTCTACGCTGCGGCCCGCGAGCTCGAGCTCGCGATCCCGAGTGAGCTGTCGGTCATCGGCTACGACGACCATCCGGTCTCGATCCTGCTCGCGCCACCGCTGACCAGCTTCTCCTGGGACACCGAGCACCTGGTCGAGGTGGCGGTCGGGTTGGTCCTGGCGGCGATCGATGGTCGTGCGCGCCGGCGCCGCCGGGTGGTGATCGAGCCCGGTCTTCGCGAGCGGGCCTCGACCGCGCGCCGCCGGGCCTAACCCCGGCCACAAGCTACCCGAAGAACGAGATCAACTCGCGCGCCACGCCCACCGGATCGTCGTAGGCCATCAGGAATCCGGTCGCCGGCAGCGTGCGAAGCTGCGCGTTGGGCAGCAGGTCGAGCGCCTCTTCGGCGCCGATCAGCGGATGGGCCCGATCTTCGTCAGCCCACAGCAAGAGCACGGGCAGATCGATGCGCGGGTAGGCGTCCAGCAGCTGACGCTGCGCTTTGGCCGGCCAGCGGCGGGCGAATTTGGCCCACGCGCGGGCCCGATTGCCGTTACCAGCGACATCCGCAAAGGCGTGGCGGACAAGATCGCGCGCGGCTGGATTGCGCTGCACCGACAGGCGCTCACCCACCGAAGGGCGGAACACGAGCTTCGCGCCGTGGGCGAGCGCGCGATCGAGCCCGGGCAGGGCGGCGGCGCGGCACACCGCGCGCCATGTCGCACGCTTGCCGGCGAACTCGTCGCGGCGGTGGAGCCGGGTCGGCATGAGGGCCAACCTGGCCGGTTCGAGGCGTTCGGTGACGATCGCCGTCAACACGACCTCGGCCCCGAAGTCGTGCCCGGCGAGCAGCGGCCGGGGGCCGACCACCTCGCGGCAGAACCCGGCAATCACCTCCGCGAACCAGTCGGGCGCATAGGAATGGCGCGGGCGATCCTCGCTGTCGCCGTGCAGCGGGAGGTCGGGCAGGACGACCCTAAAACGGGACGAGAGCTCGCCCACGATCGGCTCCCATTCCCGGTGCGAGAGACCGAGTGAGTGCAGCAAGGCGAGGGCCGGACCGGTGCCCGTCTCGCGGTAGGCGATGCGGGCGCCGTCGTGATGGTGGTAGAGCCTGAGTCGCATCGGGTAGGTGGGGTGACATCCTCGCATCCCGTATCCTGCTGGCTGACGGACCGCTTGTCCTCTCGGTTCGCGGCGAAGGTTGTGCATTTGCTGCGCATTACGTGGCAACGTTCGCAAATGCATCTGAAATGCCGATATGGACCAAATGAGGAACAGTCCCCTCGGTCTGTCCACTTCGCAGGCCGCCAGTGCGCTCGGGGTCTCGCTCGGCACGATCCGCCGGTGGGCGGATATGGGTTACCTCGAGTCGTATCGGACGCCGGGCGGTCAACGCCGCTTCAGCGTGGAGCAGATCGAGCAGTTCCTGGAGACCCTCCAGCAGCGCCGCTCCGGTCAGCCGCAGCAACAACAACAGCAGGAACAAGACCGGCTCGTCAGCTGAGACGGCTCCGCCGGATGACGCGCCGGCGCAGCGCGCCGGCCACTCGGGGACGGATGCCTGCGGAGCGCTAGCCCGCCCTCGCCTGCTTGATCCGCCGCTCCATATCGAGCTCGGAGTCGAAGCTCGCCGCATCGGCGTGGCGGTACTCGACTCCTTCTCCGCTCAGTAACCCGGCCAGTACCTCGACATAGGCGGCGTCGAGCTGGGTCCCGGCGACGCGCCGGAGCTCGCGAAGTGCCTCGAACGAGCTCATCCTCGTCCGGTAGGTGTCGGCCGCGGTAAGCGTGTCGTAGACCTCCGCCACCGCGATGATCTTGGCGATCTCGGATATCTCCTCGCCCACCAGCCCGTTCGGGTAGCCGCGCCCGTCGATCCGCTCATGGTGGGTCAGCACGATCTCCGCCACCGGGCCATACATGCCGAGGTCGCGCAGCATCTCCGCGCCCAGCTCAGGATGGCGCTGGATCGCCATCCAGTCTTCGTCGGTCAGCGTGCGGCCGCGCTCGGCCACGCGATCGGACAGCGCGAAGTGGCCGATGTCGTGCAGCAGGCCCGCCAGCACCTCGACGTAGCCGGCATCGAGCTGACTCCCAGCCACGCGCCGCAGCTCCCGTAACGCCTCGAACGAGCTCATCCTCGTCCGGTAGGTGTCCGCGGCGGTAAGCGTGTCGTAGACCTCGGCGACCGAGATGATCTTGGCGATCTCCGGGATCTCCTCGCCGACTAACCCGTTGGGATAGCCGCGCCCGTCGATCCGCTCGTGGTGTGCGAGCACGATCTCGGCCACGGGGCCGTACATGCCGAGGTCCCGAAGCATCTCGGCGCCCAGCTCGGGATGGCGCTGGATCGCGACCCAGTCCTC
>JAFAZZ010000465.1 GCA_019239375.1 Solirubrobacterales bacterium
ATCAGTGCCCAGTAGCAGTGGCTTGACGAACGTGACGATCTCGTGCGCGATGGCCAGTGGGCCGGGGCCCGGATAGCTGAGGAAGTTGGTGCCCTCGATCCCCTCGTCCGTGCCGATTCGGAGTACCCCCATCGGAAGCTTCCCGTCCCGGGTTCCGAACACCGCCAGGCGCGGTGACGAGCGCTCATGCAGCGCGATCGTGATTTCGGTGATCCGCAAACCCGAGCACCCTCGGCTGGCGAGCCGCAGGCCGGCTCAGCTACCTCAGTCGAGCACCTTGACGGCGCTAGCGAACCCGGTGTCGAGCGACTGCTGCACAGCCATGTGCAGGTAGCCGAGCGCTTCGAGTTCGTCTGCCCGGCCGGTGCCGATGATGGTGATGTCCATGGGCTGCTCCTAGTGGGCTGTCGCGGGCGGTCGCATCATAAGGCTCTCGCAACCGGGCGGATCGAGACTTTCGTGCGAGTTCTTTTGTTTGATGCGCTGCGTCAGGGTTCGCGAGCAGCTGGTCAATGGCCTGGTGCGCTCGGCCCGAGTGTCAAGCTCGTGATTCGGCCACCCCTCAGCGCGATCTCCGCGACGCCCCGTGTGCGCGCGCCTGAGCTTTTGGAGGAGGTCTTCACTGTCCAGACCACGCGGTCGCGAGCGACCTGCTTCCTGGTCGGATCGATGATGGCGCTCGACAGGTGCTGGTCGATGAAGGCATTGACATGGCTGATCCCTCGAATCGGTCCCGTTTTGGGAAACGGTTCGGTTGAACTCAACCTGACGTCATCGGCGAAGAAGCTGAGCACCGCGTCGAAGTCCTGCTCTTTCCAGGCCCGCTCAAAGGCCAGCGCGGTCAAGAACTCGTCGGCTTGTGAGTGGCCGTGGGCAATGAGATCGCGGATGAACATCGGATCGCGGTTCAGTTTGGAGCGAGCACCCAACGACCATCGGACCCGCGATGGGGACAGCTCGACGATCCGGACGACGATGCTCTTGTATCCGGCGTCGTCGGCCAGAACCCCCGCCTCGAGCCACTCATCGATCTTCTCCACGAAATGCAGCTCCTGATAGAGCGACAGGTTGCCCGCAAGCTCATTTCGTCGATCGCCGATGTCCAGCACGGTTCGCGGCTCAACATCACGGCGGGTGGGGTTGATCTGGACGACCCAGATCTCGTCGGGCCTCAGGTCGACCAACTCGCGGATCGGCGGGTTCTGCGAGAACAGCCCGTCCCAAAACGTCCCCCCCTCGACGGAGACGGCGCGAAACAGGGTCGGGATCGCAGCCGAGGCGAGCACGGTCTCGGCTGAGATTCTGTCCTGGCGACTGTCGAAGGCGCGGAACTCGCCCGAGAGCACGTCAACCGCGCCGATCACGAGCACCGGCTCCTCCGGCCCGGGCTCGACCCGATCGAAGTCGACGCGCCGGCGCAGCATCGCCCGGAATCCGTCCGCAGCCGAGCGGGCCAAGACATTGTCGTAGGGGCTGATCGCAGGCAGGACCGCGAACTGCTGCAGATCGCCGGCGAGCATCGCGGAGGCATTGAGCAACTGCTCCCACGGTGAGCTCGCCGAGTTGTCAGCCCAGAACTCGCCGAGCAAGCGGCCCGCGGCCGCGGGATCGCCGTCGCGCAGCGCATACCAGGCCAGCAGAGCGCATACCGCTCCACCCGACGTGCCGCTCAGGCCAACGATTTCGTGGGTATCCAGCACATCGCGGCACAGCCGGTCGAGGACTCCCGCTGTGAACGCCGTATGGCTGCCACCGCCTTGGCAGGCGATCGCTATCCGTGTCCGCACGCCGTGCCTCCGACGCTCTTTAGGCACATCCAGTCACGCCTCCCAGTCGGCTCTCAGGAGCCACCGACAATACCGCCATTCTAGGAGCCACCACGCATCGGGAGTCTGGGCCCGCACCCCCTGAGCTTCCGTCGGCAGCCTCACGCAGCCGTTCGTTCGGCTCCACCCGCCGCTGCTGGCGGGTTACGGCGAATACTGAGCCTTGCTCCCGGAGTGAGTACCGTCGCCGGGATAATCTGCGGTGACTGGGAACAGCTGAAGAGTTCCCGTCGCCGTAGTTCCTGTCGAAGATGCCGGCTTACCCTGCACGCCGACCGCGCAGGAGGCGGAGTTATTGCTCACGGGTAAGAGGGAGCATGCAATCGCCGACGGCGTGCCCCCGTTCGTCGTGAAGCTGACGGTGGCCGTCGGGGGCGTCTCGTTCCCGCTGCCCACATCGGCGACGGCCACCCTGCACGTCCAGGGCGGGGGGCCTGGGACTTTGATCGGCTGTGAAGAGCATACGAGGCTCGTGCGGGTGGCGCGAAGCGTCGGCGGCGGGTTCACAGCCGTGAGCTCAGCGGTGGCCTTGCTGGCGGCGTAGTTCGTGTCGCCCTGGTAGCTCGCGGTGAGCATCGCGCTGCCAGGCGCGCTCGGGCCATAAGTGAACTGACACGATGCCGATCCGCCTGAAGGGGCCTGCAGCGTGCAGCGGCTCGGCGGCGCGAAAGATCCCTGGGAATCGGTGGTGAGCGTGACCGTTCCGGTTGGTGCGGACGCACTGCCGGCGGCGGTCGGCGCGACAGTCACGGTGCAGGTCGTGCTTTGGCCGGTATTCACCGGCACTCGAGGGCAGTTCAGCGCAGTCGTCGTCTGCGCGAGCGTCGACGCGTACGCGAACCGTGCCACCGGCGACGGTGGCGAGGTGCCTGAAGGAGAGCTCACGCGCACGGGCACGATACCTGCGCCGGGCGGGCTCTGGACCTGCAGTTCGCTGTCGTCGATGGGCTTCACGCTGGTCCCGTCCGCGCTTCCAAAGCTGACCGCGGCCGCATGTGCGAGATTGGTTCCCGTGATCATGACGAGCGTCCCACCGGCCGTCGGACCACGGGCCGGGGCGACACCGGTGATGGTGGGGACCCCGGGACTGGTGTAGGTGAACTGTGCGCTCGGGTTCGGAACGGAGTCGCCGGCCGGCGTGATCGCGGTCGCCGCGACGGTTCCTGACCCAGGCGGCGTATCAACCCTCAGTTGCGTAGGGCTGATCGTCTTCAGGTCTGTCCCGTCCTGGCTTCCGAACCTCACGCGCGTGGCCTTAGCCAGCCGCTGGCCGGTGATGGTGACGATCGTCCCGCCCGTGGTGGGACCGCCGACAGGAGAGATCGCCGTGATTGTCGGTGTGGCGTCTGTGGTGTACGTGAATCGCGCCGCGGAGCCGGGAAGTGACTTGCCCCGCTGCGTGAGGACGGTGACGGCCACGGTGCCCGACCCCGGTGGAGTCGTGACCTGCAATTGGGTGGGGCTGATTACCTTGACCCGGCTTCCATCGCGCCGCCCGAAGCGGACGGTGCGCGGATGCGCGAGGCCGGTCCCCGTGACCGTCACGATCGTCCCGCCCGAAGCCGGGCCGCTGGCGGGAAGCACCTGGTTGATGCTCGCTGCCACCGCGGCGGCGCTCCCACTACTGAACAGGCTACTCGCAGCAATCGCGGTGATGGCACCACCGAACGCCAGCAGGAACAGCACGATGAGAAACGTGTTGAACACGTGGAGAAGCCGCTGGAGACGGTTTGACTCGAGGATCCGCCCCTCGCGCAGGCCCTGGCGCATCGTTCGGCAGAGCACCTGGAGGTTGCGCTCGGTCGCTCGAAGCGCGTGGTCCTGACCCAGGCTTCTCCTCAGATCGCTGGCTTCGGTCAGTGCTCGATCTGCCCGCACGAGGTCGTGACCGGCCAGATACACGGACCCGAGGTCGTGCAACGCCCACGCCTTGGCGTCCAGATCGCCGAGCCGCTCGGCGAGTGCACGCGCCTCGTGCAGCGTCCGCAGCAATTCGATCCAGCGCATGGCGACGGCCAAGAGGCGAGACAACGAGCGCGCAACGCGCAATTCTTCCTTGAACCGTCCCGACTTGTCGAGCTTCTGCAATAGCGCGAGCAGCGTGTCGATCTCGTTGTTGACTGCGGTGACGTCGACGTGCCCGGTGGCAACGCCGACCCAAAGCCGATCGGCTCGCTCCACCTGATCGGTCGCCTCGTCGACACGATCAGTCGCAATCTCGAGATCGTCGACGGGACCGCGGGTACCCTTGCGCGCCTTGTCGTCTTTCGAGACCGCTCGAGCCAGTGCCGAAGCCCGTTCGGCAGCCTGCTTGCTCGGCTCGGAGACGATCTTGATCGAGATCCCGGCCTCCGGCCCGACATCCAGGGAATATCCGCCGACGGAAACCGTCGTAGCCGCCATCCTGGCGCCGGCAGGAAGGTCAGAAAGGTTCTCAGTCAATGTTAATTAGAGCGA